>NZ_JBAMDI010000022.1:0-103996 GCF_036961695.1 Pseudomonas sp. CGJS7
TTTATTGTCTACGTGGCCACCTGCAGCGCAGACGGCCCCCTGACCCCCACCCGGCAACGCCTGGTGGGGGCCTGCAAAAAGCTTGAGGGTGTCGAGGCTCAGCCGTGGCGGTGTGGTTCGGCGACCCAGTCGGCTGTTTCAGCGACGGGGCTGACCACCGGCTCGCCATTCAGGCGGCTGTGCAGCGTCTGGCGGTCACAGGCGTTTTCCGACAGCGAAACCACCACCGTCGCCACTGCGTTGCTGGCAAGACTCGTCAGCGCACGGGCTTCCGACATGAAGCGGTCGACCCCGATCAACAGGGCCAGGCCGGCCAGGGGAATGTCGTGGATCACGGTAAGGGTCGAGGCCAAGGCCACGAAACCGCTGCCGGTGACGCCTGCCGCGCCCTTGGAGGACAGCAGCATGATCGCCAGCATGGTGACTACCTGGCCCAGGCTCAGGTCGATGTTGCAGGCCTGCGCGATGAACACGGCTGCCAACGACAGATAGATCGCAGTACCGTCCAGGTTGAACGAGTAGCCAGTGGGCAGCACCAGGCCGACCACGCCTTTCTTGCACCCAAGCTTCTCGAGTTTCTCGAGCATGCGCGGCAGCACCGGCTCGGTTGAAGAAGTACCCAGCACCACGAGGAACTCTTCGCGGAAATAGCGCAGCAGCTTCCACAGGCTGAAGCCATGGGCGCGGCAGATGCCACCGAGCACCACCAGCACGAAGAAGGCGCAGGCGATGTACAACGTCCCCACCAGCTTGGCCAGCGCACCAAGGGACGTAATCCCGTACTGGCCCACGGTGAATGCCAGAGCGCCGAAAGCGCCGACCGGGGCAAAGCGCATCAGGTAGCCGAAGATGCGGAACACCATGGTCGAGGCCGACTCCAGCACATCCAGTACCGGCTTGCCCTTTTCGCCCATCGACGAGAGGGCGAAACCGCTGAGTACGGCGATGAACAGGACCGGCAAGACCTCACCCTTGTTGAAGGCACCGATGAAGGTGTCCGGGATGATGTGCATGAAGAAGTCCACCACGCTCAGCTTGGCAGCCGACGCGGTGTACTGGCTCAGGCCCGCCGTGCTCAAGGTGGCAGGATCGATGTTCATGCCGGCACCTGGCTTGAACAGATAGACCGCCGCCAGTCCGATCACCAGGCTGACCACCGTCAGCCCCAGGAACAGCAGCAGGGTCTTGCTCATCAAGCGGCCCAGGGAACGCTTGTCGGTCATGCCGGCGATGCCGGTGACGATGGTGCAGAACACCACCGGCGCGATCATCATCTTGATCAGCTTGATGAACGCATCACCCAGCGGCTTGAGGGCCACGGCCTGTTGCGCCCAGAAGTGTCCGACCACCACGCCCAGCAGGACGGCGCAGAGAATCTGGAAATACAGCGATTTGGCGAGTCTCATGGCATCACCCATTGTTGAAATTGTGCGGATGCGCTTGTTACGAATGTGCAGGTCTGGATCGGTGCCTGGAACTACCCGGCCAACCTGCGGAATGTAGGGGCGTAGACGAACCCTGAGAAGAGCCGCCGGGCGGTTCGCACCACCGAAGCCTGGATCGTCTGGCCGTCGGCACCGCTGCGCGTCAGCGCAACATCGATGCCGCCACTTGGGTGCTCCAGGCGGACCTCGGCCAGTTGCTGCGCGCCTTCGCCCAACAGGTCGGCAATCACGGTGCCAGGGCTGACGCAGGCAGTCGCCAGCCCCACGGCTCCAGTGATCGCCAAGGCACGATGGCAGTTGTGTGGCATGAAATAGCGAACCTGCAGCGTGCCGTCGTAGCGCGGCTTGGACACCAGCACTGGCTTGGGGATGACCATGCCACTGACATCGCCCAGGCCCATGGCCTTTCCGGCCTTCAGCCGCAACGCTTCCAGGCGTTCGAGCAGCGCGCTGTTGGCGTCTAGCTGAGCAGGGGTTTCCGAGCCGCTGCCCCCCAGCTGGCTGGCCTCTACCACCATCATCGGCATGGCCATGTCGATGCAGGTCACCGGCACGCCATCAATCACGTCCTGGGCCTTGCCCGTGGGGAACAGCTTGCCAGTCTTGCTGCCAACCGCGTCGAGGAAGGTCAGGTGCACCGGGGCGGCAGTGCCCGGTACCCCATCGATCGCCGTGCGGCCTTCGTAGCGCACGATACCGCCGGGCGTTTCGACCAGCGAATTGACGAAGGTGCCAGTGTTGAGGTTACGGATACGCACCAAGGTCTTGCCTTCCTGGCCTTTTACCAACCCCTGTTCGATGGCGAACGGCCCAACCGCACACAGCATGTTGCCGCAGTTGGGGGCCGTATCGACCCGGCGCTGTGCGACCATCACCTGCACGAACAGGTAGTCGACGTCGGCGTCGGCATGCAATGACGGGCTGATGATCGCCACCTTGCTGGTCTGCGGGCTGCCGCCACCGATGCCGTCGATTTCCAGCTCATGGCCAGAGCCCATCAGGTTGATCAGCAATTCGTCGCGCTCGACCACATTGGCAGGCAGGTCCCAGGCGTGGAAGAACGGCCCTTTGGAGGTACCGCCGCGCATGAGTACGCAAGGAATTCGTTGCATGATTTCGCACTCTTGTTGATCAATGGACATCATTGATGCTGTGAGCAAAAGAGTGACAGGGATGGATAAATCAATCCAATGCAAATATCGTAGCTATTATTGCGATTCAAACATCAATATAGCGCCAGGCCAGTCGAAGGTTTCTTATGGAATATGAGCTGCAAGACATCAGATCTTTCGTGAAAATCGCCGAACTTGGCAGTTTTCATGAGGCCGCCGAAGCGCTTCACCTGTCCCAGCCGGCCCTGAGCCGGCGGATCAAGAAACTGGAGGAAGGCCTGGGCACCTCGCTACTGGAACGCACCACTCGCCGGGTCAGCCTGACCAGCGTGGGCCGCGACTTCCTGCCCAAGGCCAGGCGCTTGCTGGATGATTTTGAAGACTCGATCCTCAGCATCCGCGAACTGGCCGAGCGCCAGACCGGTCAGGTTACCCTCGCCTGCATTCCTACCGCGGCGTTCTACTTCCTGCCGTCGGTGATCCGCGATTACAACGAGCAATACCCGAAAATCCGCATTCGCCTGCTGGACCTTAGCGCCAACGACGGGCTCGAGGCCGTGCTGCGTGGCGAGGCCGACTTCGGCATCAATATGATGAGCGGCCAGCACCCGGACATCGAGTTTGTCTCGCTGGTGCAGGAGCACTTTGTACTGGCCTGCCGGCGTGACCACCCACTGGCGAATCGCGCCTCCGTTACCTGGACAGAGCTGGCTGATTACCGCCTGATCGGCGTCGGCCGCCTGAGTGGCAACCGCATGCTGCTGGACCATGCGTTGTCCGGGCTCAACCTGCGGCCCAAGTGGTTCTACGAAGTGCAACACCTGTCCACGTCACTGGGCATGGTCGAGGCCGGGCTGGGTGTGTCGGCCATGCCCAGCCTGGCCATGCCCAACGCCGACCACCCCACGCTGGTGAGCGTGCCGTTGATCGAGCCGCAAGTCACCCGCACGCTAGGGCTGGTGTACCGGCGCGGCGCATCGCTGTCGCCGGCTGCGGAGAAATTCGTTTCGATCCTGCTGCAGAAATGGCCAAATCGCTGAGGGAAGCGGCGCACCTGGCTTAGTCGTTCTTGCCCAGCATGTACCGGTCAAAATGCTCGACATGCTCATCGAGGTTGTCCTCGAGCATCATCCGGTACTGATCACAGAAGTACTTCAGAATCTCTTCCCGTGCCGCACCCAGCTCCGCGCCGCTCTTGAAGCTGCGGGCGCTCATCCAGGCGCTGAAGCGCGCGGCACCGAAGGTCAGCGAGGCGCTTACCTTGCCCAGGTCCTCGAACTTTTCGATCTGCTGGTTCGCCAGTTCGATGTGCGCATCGGCGCGATCGTAAAAGGCCTGGTCGGTAGCTTGGGTCATTGGGGTTCACCTTGTTGCGCAATGCGAGCGGGAGGCCAAGCCTTGCATGTCGCGGCGCATACGTGCAAGGCTGAAAAAGGATCACCCATGACGAAAAGGAAGCAAAGCACCTCATGCTTGGAATCACACGTATCCATCGCTATTTGCGCCCACTGCCTGCGAAACCGACTGCAGCCAGTGGGCGTGACCTCAAGGCCAAACGCGCCACCCGCCTCGCCTCAACGGTTGCCAACCTCCTCTGCACGCCCCGCTCCGCCCCGCCTTACCTCTGCGTCACTCCTGAGCGTCCCCCTGTCGAACGTGTGCCCCCGACCTGACTGCCTCCTCTGCAGCTCACACACCGTACTCGCCTGTTGTAGGCGGAGTGCCTGACGCAACGACAAGGGGCAACAGCCAATGCTTTTCTTTCACGGTAAACAGATTTTCAGCGCCATCTTCGATATGGATGGCACCCTCTTCGACACCGAGCGCCTGCGCTTCAGGACACTCAAGCAAGCTTCTCTGGAAATCTTCGGCAAAGCGCTGAGCGAGCAGACCCTGATTGGCTCGCTGGGCCTGAGCGCAAAGAAGGCCGAAGCCCTCGCCAAGGCGCATAACGGCGAAGACTTCCCGTACGCACAAATCCGCCAACGCGCGGATGAACTTGAACTGGAGTATGTGCGCAATCACGGCGTACCGATCAAGGCCGGCCTGCTGGAGGTGCTGGAGCGCCTGCGCAAGTCGGGCCTGACCATGGCGGTGGCCACCTCCAGCCGCCGTGCCATCGCCGAGGAATACCTGATCAACGCCAACGTGCTGAAGTACTTCGACATCACCGTTTGTGGCGATGAAGTCAGCCAAGGCAAACCCCACCCCGAGATTTTCCTGAAAGCCGCCCGCGCGCTCAATTGCGAGCCAGGCCAGTGCTTCATGGTCGAGGACTCGGAAAACGGCATGCTGTCAGCGATGCGCGCCGAAGGGCAGGCGATCCTGATCGAGGACATCAAGCCGCCTGCGCCGGAAATCAAGGCAGGCGCGCTCAAAGCCTACCGCAGCATGCATGAATTTCTCGCCGACCTGAGCGAGTGCGTACCCGACCTGGGTATGCCTGCATTGAGCGAGCCGTTCCCGGCCTCGATGAACCAGTTCAGCGTGGGCATTCATGGTTTCGGCGCCATCGGCGGCGGTTACCTGACGCAGGTATTTTCCCATTGGGACGGCTACACCCGACCGCGTGAAATCATTGCCGCAACCCGCTCGCGCATGCTGCGCGAAAGCGTCAGCGCCTTCGGCCGCTACAGCGTGCGCTACGGTGCCACGTCGTTCGACCAGACCATCGACAACGTGCGCATGATCGACATGGATGACGACGACGCCGTCATCGGCATGTACACCACTGCCGAAATCATCGGCCTGAGCCTGCCCGAGCAGGCCATCAGAAGCCAGGCCAAAGTGATCGCCCAAGGCCTGCTGCAACGCTTCGAGCGCCGAGGCCGGGAGCTGACCCTGCTGATCGTGCTGAACAAGGTTGGCGGTGCGGCGTTCGTGCGGCGTCATGTGCAAGCCGAGCTGTCGCTACTGTGCCCGCCTGCGATCAGCGAGCAGGTTTTGCAGAAGACCCATTTCGCCGAAACGGTGGTCAGCCGCATCGTGTCCAAACTGGGCAATGACGCGCTGGTACGGCAGCTGCGCATCAAGTCGCAGATGTTCCAGAACAGCCTGGAAGACGAGCCCGCAAGCACACGCAAACCTTCAACGCCGCTACCAGAGTACGAACGGCTGATCGGCCACTTCAGGCCCTTTGCACAGCCCAGCAGCGCCATGAGCCAACTGCATCTGGTGCTGTTCAACAGCGAAGCTGACATGCCGCTTTACGCCGAACGCGGCAGCGATCTGCTCGAACGCCTGCGCCAGGTGAAGACAGTGCCAGACATCGCCCAGATCCAGATCATCAAGAACCGCCTGTGGAACGGCCCGCATGCCATCGTGGCCTGGTACGCCAGCCTGCTGGGCCATGCCTGGGTCGGCCAGGGCATGGGCGATGCGCGGGTGAGTGAACTGGCCGAGCGCCTGATTCGCCAGGAGGTCGCGCCCGCACTGGTGGCCGAATACCCACAGATGGCCGAGGTGGTCAGCCGCTTTGCCGAGGCATTTCTCGAGCGCTGCAAAACCTCGTTCAAAGACCCCTGCGCCCGGGTAGGCCGCGACCCCTTGCGCAAGCTGCAACGCAACGAACGCATCCTCAGCAGCATCGACCTTGCCCGCAAGCACGGTATTGCAACCCCGGCCCTGGCGTTTGGCGCAGGCCTCGCCATTCACCACGCCCTGAACTGCAGCGACAGCAAGGACATGGAAAGCCAGGCAATCAGGCAGGTTTACCGCGATAACCAGGCAAGCGTCGAAGCCGTGCTCACCCATGCCAAAAAACCGTTCCCCGGCTTGTGCCCCGTCAAGGAAGCGGAACTGATCGCTGCCATCCGTGAAGGCTTCCGCCAATTGCCACAGCCGGCTTCGCGCCACGCGGTTGCTGTAGGCTCATAACCAGCCCTGGCCGGGACACTGTGGGCGCGGGTTGCGCCTGCGTCCCGGTCAGCGCCATGGGCTGGCCCTGGGTACGGGCCTAAAGCACCTCGAACAAGCCCGCTGCGCCCATGCCGCCGCCCACGCACATCGTCACGACCACGTACTTCACCTGACGACGCTTGCCCTCCAGCAGCGCATGGCCGACCATCCGCGCGCCGCTCATGCCATAGGGGTGGCCGATAGCAATGGCGCCGCCGTTGACGTTCAGTTTCGCCGGGTCGATCTGCAACTGCTGGGCGCAATACAGCACCTGGCAGGCAAACGCCTCGTTCAGCTCCCATAGCCCGATATCGTCTACCGTCAGGCCCTGCTGGCGCAGTAGCCTGGGCACCGCCAATACCGGGCCGATGCCCATTTCCTCGGGGGCCAGGCCAGCCACGGCGATACCGCGGTAAAGCCCCAGGGCCGCGATGCCCGAGCGCGCCGCCAGCGCGCCCTCCATCAGCACGCAGGCACTGGCGCCATCGGACAACTGACTGGCATTGCCGGCCGTGACACAACCGCCTTCGACCACGGGCTTGAGCCCCTGTAGATCGGCCAGGGTCGTTGCCGGTCGGTTCCCTTCGTCCTGGGTCAGGCGCACCTCTTCATGGCTGACAACACCTGTCAGCTTGTCCACCACCTTCTTGCGTGCGGTGACCGGCACGATTTCAGCGGCGAACAACCCTGCCGCCTGCGCCGCCGCCGTGCGCTGCTGAGACTGCAGGGCGTAGACATCCTGTGCTTCGCGGCTTATGCCATAACGCCGGGCCACCCGTTCGGCCGTTTGCAACATCGGCATGTAGGCGTGCTCGCTCATGCGCAGCACTGCGGGGTCGTAAGCCTCACTGGCCAGCTGGTTGTGCACCTGCTGCACCAGGCTGATCTGCTCCTGACCTGCGCCAATGGTCACCTGCATGCCATCAACCATGATCTGCTTCGCCGCCGTGGCAATGGCCATAAGGCCTGAAGCGCACTGGCGGTCGACGGTCTGACCGCTGACCGATTGGGGCAGGCCGGCGGCCAGCGCCGACAGCCGACCCGGGTTGATCGCGGCAGTGCCGCTCTGCATGGCAGTCCCCAGCACCAGGTCATCGACCTGCGCCGGTTCGATACCGGCACGTTCTACCGCGGCGCGGATAGCGACAGCCGTCATGCTGGGGGTTTTCAGGTCGTTGAAGGCACCACGCATGGCTTTGCCGATAGGTGTGCGAGCAGTGGCGACGATCACGGCGTCTTTCATGATGGCTGTTCCTCAGGGGATAGGGGCTGCAGTTCGCTCAACACGCGCCGCAGGTAGTCAGGTACCGGCACCGGGCGCCGCCCTTCGCGGTCGACGAATACATGGACGAAGCGGCCGATGGCGCAGGCCGATGGCTGACCGGCAAGGAACACGGCCAACTGATAGTGCACCGAGGTGTTGCCCAACCGGCCCACCGCAAGGCCCACTTCGATGTCATGCGGGAAGGCCACCGGCGCCTGGTAGTCGCAGGCGGAGCTGACCACCAGCGCGATCACCCTCCCCTGGTCGATATCCAACCCGCCCTCCCGCACCAGCAGGCGGTTCACGGCGCTGTCGAAAAAGCTGTAATAGACCACATTGTTCACGTGGCCATAGACATCGTTGTCGTGCCATCGGGTGGTTATAGGCGTGAAGTGCCGATAGTGTTCACGTTGCCGGAGGTAGCTCATCAGTAGGCTGCCTCATAGATGGCCAGCGCATCGGCCTGGGTGACTTCACGCGGGTTATTGACCAAAAGGCGCTGCTGTTGCATCGCGTCTTCGGCCAGCTGGCCAAGCCGATGACGCGGTACATCGGCGTCGCGCAGGCGGTCAGGTAACCCGCAGCGGCTGCTCAGCGCGGCCAGCTCGGCCACGAATTGTTCTGCCTGCTGGCGCTGATCACCGGGCTGCAAACGGGCCCCCAACAGCGGCACGGCCAATTCGGCGTAGTCCACTGCCGCCACCGGCAGGTTGAAGCGCAGCACATGCGGCAGCACCAGCGCGTTGGCCAGGCCATGGGGAACATGAAAGTGCCCACCCAGCGGATAGGCCAGGGCATGCACCGCCGCCACCGGTGCATTGGCAAAGGCCTGGCCGGCCAGGCAAGCCCCCAGCAGCATGGCCTGGCGGGCCTGCAGGTTGCCGCCATTGTGCACAGCCTGGTCAAGGTTATCCGCCAGCAGCCGCAGCGCCTCACGGGCCAGCAGGCTGGATAGCGGGTTACGTTTGAGGCGGCTGGTGTAGGCTTCGATGGCATGCACCATGGCGTCGATACCGGTAGCAGCAGTCACCGCCGATGGCAAGCCGAGGGTGCAGACGGCGTCGAGCACTGCCAGGTCTGGCAACAGCAGCGGCGAAACAATGCCCATCTTGGTGGTGGCACCGGTGGTGACGATGGCGATCGGCGTCACCTCCGAACCGGTACCTGCCGTGGTGGGCACCTGGATCAACGGCAGCCGGCGGCCCTTGGCCCTGTCGATGCCGTACAGCTCGGCGATGGGCTGCGAACAGTCGCGGTGGGCCAGCAACGCAACCAGCTTGGCCACATCCATCGAGCTGCCGCCGCCGAACCCCACCACCAGATCGGCGCCGATATGCCGGGCGCGCTGGGCGGCCGCCAGCACGCATGCCTCGCTGGGGTCGGCCGTAACCTCACTGAAGATCGCCACACCGACCTTGGCTGCCGTGAACCCCGGCAGCAGGTCATCGAGCATGCCAAGGCGGGCGATACCCGGGTCACTGACGATCAATACACGCTTGGCACCGCGCTCACGGCACAGACCTGCAAGGCGCTGCACCGCGCCGGGTTCGCAGAGGATCTGCGCAGTGGTGGCAAAGCTGAAAGGCTGCATCGCACTCTCCTTGTTCGTGTGGTTTGCCGTGCGCTAGAACGCGAAATCGCTCGCCGGTAGCGCCATCAGGCAATCCGCGCCACCCAGCAGGGCCTCGCGGTGAGCAGTGGCGCGGGGCAGGATCCGCCGCCAGTAGAACGTTGCGGCGTCAAGCTTGGCCCTGTAGAAGGCTGTTTCCGCGCTGCCGGCGGCAAGCGTTGCCTGAGCGCGCACAGCCGCTTGCAACCACATCGCCGCCAACAGCACGTAGGCCGAGTAGGCAAGGAAATCAACCGACACTGCCCCTGACTCCTGAGGGTCACGTTCACAGGCCTCGACCACGTGGGCGGACAAGGCGCGCCACTCCTCCAAACGTTGCCCCACGGCCGTCGCCATGGCCTGCAGGCCGCCGAGCGCATTGGCAGCCCTGACGTGCAGCGCCATTTCGTCGATCAGCAGATTGAGCTCGGCCCCGCCGTCCCCCAGGACCTTGCGGCGTATCAGGTCAAGAGCCTGTATGCCGTTGGTGCCTTCATAAAGCTGGGTGATGCGGCTATCGCGCATCAACTGCTCCATGCCCCACTCGCGGATGTAGCCGTGACCGCCATACACCTGCACCCCAAGACTGGCGACTTCCTGACCGACGTCGGTGAAGAACGCCTTGACGATAGGGATCAGCAACGCCGCCCGCCGAGCTGCCGCCTGGCGCGCCGGTGCACTTATCGCACCGTGCTCCAGATCCAGTTGCCGAGCGGTGTAGATGCCCAGCATGCGACAGCCTTCGGTAAGGGTCTTCTGGGTCAGCAGCATGCGGCGCACGTCTGGATGGACGATAATCGGATCGGCAGGTTTTTCCGCAGCCACCGGCCCGGCAAGCGAGCGCGACTGCAGACGCTCCCGGGCATAGGCCAGCCCTCCCTGAAAAGCGGCCTCGGCAATACCAAGCCCCTGCAGGCCGACCTGGAAGCGGGCATCGTTCATCATGGTGAACATGCAGGCCAGGCCCTGGTTGGCCTCCCCCACCAGCCAACCTTGGGCACCGTCGAAGTTCATCACGCAGGTCGAGGCCCCCTTGATGCCCATCTTGTGCTCCAGCGCCCCGCAGCCCAGCGCATTGCGCTCGCCACCGGGCAGCAGCTTAGGCACCAGGAACAGGCTGATGCCCCTGACACCGGCCGGCGCATCAGGCAGGCGCGCGAGTACCAGGTGAACGATGTTGTCGGTCAGGTCCTGCTCGCCACCACTGATGAATATCTTGCTGCCGGTAATGCGGTAGCTGCCGTCCGCTTCCGGCTGGGCGCGGGTGCGCAGCAAAGCCAGGTCGGTGCCGGCCTGCGGCTCGGTCAGGCACATGGTGCCGGCCCACTCGCCACTGACCATCCGGCCCAGGTAGGCCTGCTTGAGTGGCTCGCTGCCATGGCGATGCAACGCCAGGACCGCGCCCTCGGTCAGGCCGGAGTAGATGCGGAACGACAACGACGCCGCCATCAGCATTTCATGGAAGCTGGCCGATGCCATCTGCGGCAGCCCCTGCCCACCATAGGCCTGCGGCCCGGTCATGCTGGCCCAGCCATGTTCGACGTATTGCCGATAGGCGTCCCGCATGCCGTCCGGGGTGGTGACCTCACCGCCCACCCACTGACAGCCCTGTTCGTCACTGTTGCGATTGAGCGGTGCGATGATCTGGCCAGTGAAACGTGCGGCCTCCTCAAGGATGCCGTCGAGGGTGTCGCGGTCCAGTTCGATACCTAGTTGCTGGCAATGTCCGCTCAGGTCGAACAGTTCATGCAGCACGAAACGCATGTCGCGAAGGGGCGCCTGGTAGTTCATGCCTGAACCTCCCCACGCGGTTCGAAACGCTTGCCACCGGCCACAAGTGAGTAGAGCAGCCCAGCCGGGCGCCAATGCTCGCCAAGCACGCCCTGCAGATATTCCAGCCGGGCCAGGATAAACGGCGCCCCCTGCTCGTCAGCCCAGCGCATGGGCCCGCCAGTGGCAGCCGGGAAGCCATAGCCGTGGAGCCAGACCTGGTCGATGTCGCCGCTGCTGGCGGCGATACCTTCCTGGAGAACCTTCGCCCCTTCGTTGACCAGTGCCAGCAGGCAGCGCTCGAGGATTTCCTCGGCACTGATGCCCCGGCGTCGATAGCCAAGCTGCTGGGACACCTGCAGCACCAGGGCGTCGACCTGCGGATCATGCTCGGCCTGTCGGCTGCCGGGCGCATAGCGGTAATAGCCTTGCCCGGTCTTCTGCCCGAGGCGGCCGAGCTCGCACAGCGCGTTATCGACCTGCACCAGCGGGTCATGCATGCCTTGCCCGGCCAACTGCCGGGCGCGCCACTCCAGGTCGATGCCCACCACGTCGTACATGCGGAACGGCCCCATGGCGAAGCCGAACTGCTGCAGCACCGCATCCACCTGGTGAGGCAACGCCCCTTCAAGCAGCAACTTGCGCGCTTCGCCCACATAGTTGCGCAACATGCGATTGCCGATGAACCCTGGGCAGTTGCCTGCCACGATCGCCACCTTGCCCATGCGCTCGCCCAGCGCGCGGGCGGCGTCGAGCACCTTCTGATCGGTGTGCGTCCCACGCACGATTTCGAGCAGCTTCATGACATGCGCGGGGCTGAAGAAATGCAGCCCCAGGACCTGGGACGGCCGCTGGGTGACGGCGGCAATCGCGTCGATGTCCAGCGCCGAGGTGTTGCTGGCCAGGATCGCCCGTGGCTTGAGGTGTGCATCCAGTGCACGGAAGATTTCCTGCTTGAGCGCCAGGTTTTCATACACCGCTTCAATCACCAGGTCGGCCTCCGCCAACGCCGGATAGCCGTCCACTACCTGCACACGCGCCAGGCAGGCGTCGGCCTGGGCCTGGGTGATGCGCTGCTTGTCCACCTGCTGGGCCCAGGCTTGGCTGACCATGCCCAGCCCGGCTTCGAGCGCTGCCGCGTTGCAGTCCAGCCACAGCACCGACAGCCCGGCGTTGGCCAGGCTGATGACGATGCCGCGGCCCATGGTGCCTGCACCTATCACAGCCACCTGATTGATCGGGAAGGGAGTATTCACGCGCAACGCTCCTGCTTTCTTGTAGGTATGAGGACTGTGATCACCCTAAGCAGGCCGAAGGTATTTTTGAAATTTCCATTTCGTATGCCATATATTTTCAGCATGAATATTTCGAACTTCGACCTGAACCTGCTGCGCGTCTTCGACATGTTGCTGCGTGAACAGAACGTATCCCGGGCAGCCGAGCGTCTGGCCCTGACCCAGCCGACCGTGAGCAATGCCCTGGCGCGCCTGCGTGACCAGCTGGGCGACCCGCTGCTGGTCCGCGTGGGCCGGCGCATGCACCCGACGCCACGGGCCTTGGCACTGGAGGGGCCGATACGTGCGGCGTTACAGCAGATCGAGCAGACGCTGGGCACCGGCGATGGCTTCGAGCCTCAGCGCAGCCATCGCCAATTGCGCATTGCCCTCACCGATTTCGTCGAACAGCTGTGCATGCCGCCACTCCTGGCGCGGCTGGAGCTACTGGCCCCCAACGTGCGCATCGACGTGGTGCACCTGGCCCCCAACCTGCCGGCCGAGGCGCTGGACCGGGGCGACCTCGACCTGGTACTGGGCCGTTTCGACGAGGTGCCGGCGCGCTTCACCCGCCACCCCTGGCGCCGTGAAACCCTGCAGATAGCGCTGCGCAAACAGCACCCGCACCTGGCGCCAGGCCAGGCACTGGACCTCGACGCATTCCTGGGCTTGCGGCACATCTGGGTGCACGGCGGCCAGACCCGGGGCATGGTCGACCAGTGGCTGGCCGAGCAAGGCCTGACCCGGCAAATCGCCTATACCACGCCCAACTACCTGCAGGCCGCCCATCTGGCCGCAGCCACCGACATGTGTGTGGTGCTGCCGCGGCAACTGGCCCAACAGTTTGCGCACCTGCTGCCTTTGGCGGTGCACGAACTGCCTTTTGCCCTGGAGCCTTTCGAACTGGAACTGGTGCACCTGAGCCACCGTCAGCACGACCCCGCCCTGGCCTGGCTGGTCGAACAGATCCTCACGCTGCCCCCGGCCTGAAGCCATCAGGAAACGCGATAGCGGCCATGCCGCTCTGGTATTGGCTGGTGTGCAAGCCCCTCCCCTAGAGTGTTCTGCCCCAAGAACAACAAGGACATCCCATGCGTTTTTCACTGTCGATGCTGGCGCTTGCCCTGCTGGCCCCCCTTCCGAGCCTGGCCGCAACAGCGGCCAAGGATGCCACCCCGGCCACTCAGGCCAGCAACCAGCAGTGGCTGCAACGGTTGCCCTTCGAGGATCGCGTCGATTACGAAACAGCCCGGCGTGGGCTGGTCGAGCGGTTCGACGGGCCAGTCGCGACGGCCGATGGCAAGACCGTGTGGAACCTGGCCCAGTATGCTTTTCTGGCGCCGGCGCAGTCCCCTGCCACGGTAAACCCGAGCTTGTGGCGACTCGCTCAGTTGAACAACATCGCCGGGCTGTTCAAGGTCACCGAGGGCATCTACCAGCTTCGCGGCCTGGACCTGGCCAACATGACCATCGTCGAGGGGCAGGACGGGCTGATCGTGATCGACCCGCTGCTTGCCGTGGAGACCGCCAAGGCGGGCCTGGAACTGTACTTCAAGCACCGTCCGCGCAAGCCGGTGACCACGGTGATCTACACCCACCCGCACGTCGACCATTTCGGCGGCGTGCGCGGGGTGATCAACGAGGCGGACGTCAAGGCTGGCAAAGTCCAGGTCATCGCGCCCGAGGGGTTCTTTGAACATGCCATCGGTGAGAACGTGCTGGCCGGTCCGGCCATGAAGCGCCGCGCCCAGTACATGTACGGCTCCCCCCTGCCTCGCGGGCCGCGAGGCCAGGTGGATGCCGGACTGGGCAAGGGCGTCCCGGCCAATGCCACCATCAGCCTCATCGCGCCGACGCTCGAAATCAGCCAACCGCTGCAACGCATGACCCTGAGCGGCGTGGAGGTGGAGTTCCAACTGACCCCGGGCACCGAGGCGCCGGCGGAAATGAACATCTATTTCCCGGCGTTCAAGGCACTGTGCATGGCCGAGAACGCCACCCACGTGCAGCACAACGTCCTGACGCTGCGCGGGGCACTGGTGCGCGATCCGAAAGTGTGGGCCCATTACCTGGACCAGTCGCTGGTGCGCTATGGCGACCAGGCCGAGGTGGTGTTCGCCCAGCATCACTGGCCCACTTGGGGCAAAGCGGCCATCCGCGACTACCTGGCTGACCAGCGTGATATGTACGCCTTCCTCGACAGCCAGACCTTGCGCCTGATCAATCAAGGCCAGACACCCATGGAAATTGCCCAGACCCTGGCCAATCTGCCGCCGCGCCTGGCAAGCAAATGGTACAGCCGCGACTACTACGGTTCGCTCAGCCATAACGTCAGGGCCGTCTATCAACGCTACATGGGGTTCTACGACGGCAACCCGGCCAACCTCGACCCATTGCCACCGCAAGCGGCCGGCAAGCGTTACGTGGCGGCCATGGGAGGTGCCGATCAGGTGCTGACCCAGGCCCGCCAGGCCTTCGCCGAGGGCGACTATCGCTGGGTGGCGCAATTGGTCAACCATCTGGTATTCGCCGAGCCGGACAACACCGAGGCCCGCGAATTGCAGGCCGACGCGCTCGAGCAGCTGGGTTACCAGAGTGAGAACACCACCTGGCGCAATGCCTACCTCAGTGGCGCGCAGGAATTGCGCTCAGGCGTGGCCGCCGGTGCGGGTAGTGGCGGCAATGCCGATGACATGGTGCGGGCCCTGACACCCAGCCTGTTTTTCGACTACCTGGGCGTGCGGGTGAATGCCTACAAGGCTGCCGATAGCGACCTGACCATCAACTGGCGGTTTTCCGACCTGGACGAAGACTACGCCCTCACCCTGCGCAACGGCGTCCTCACCCACCGCGACCTGGCGCGCCACGCCAAGGCCGATGTAGAGGTCATCATGCGCAAACAGACACTGGACAGCATTGCCTTGAAGCAGACAGGCTTTCTCAAGGAAGCCACAGCAGGGGCAATCGAAATCAAAGGCGAGCGGGTGAAGTTCCTGCAATTCATGGGGGGGCTGGAAGAGGCTGATTCGCGCTTCAATATCGTCACGCCCTGAGCGGCAGCGGGCGGCGCCGGCACTGTGCTCAGCCGCCCTTCGCCAACCGGCACAAGCCTGCCAGTGCCATCAGCCACACCACGCTGCCCAGTGCCAGCACTCCCCAGGGCGCAGGCTGACCGCGCTCGGCCTGCAACATCGCCAGGCCCCGCTCGTAACGCCGTCCCTGGCGAGTCAGCAGCGCCAGCGCGGCCACGCCCGCCAATGTCAGCACGTACACATCGCCCTGACGACAGGCCAACCCCGCCACCACCACCAGCGCCAGCACAGTGCGCCGCCAGGCCAACTCGGTGCGTTCTGCCTGCAGGCCCGGATCACCCATGCCAGCGTGGCCACAGGACCAGACCTGCCAGCAGTACGGCGACCAGGCAGCCCAGCGCCAACAAGGGCACCAGTGCCGGCAACGGCAACGGACGTCGCTGACGCAATGCCCGCTCTACCCGCAGCCAGCGCAGGCAGGCGCCAGCGCTCAGCAATGCACTCAGCAGCATCAGGCCAGCGACCAGCCACAGCCGCAGGGGTGTCTCGAGGACGTGGCCGGCGAAGGTTTCGATGGCGATTGCGCCACCCAGCAGCGCCAGCGCGGTCCGGACCCAGGCCAGGAAGGTACGTTCGTTGGCCAGCGTGAAGCGCGGATCAGGCGCTTCACCCTGCCCCAACAGCCGCCGCGACCAGTCAGGCCGTGGTTCAGGCACGCCCATCAGCGCACACCAAAGCTGCGCAGGGCGCCGGGCGAGAAGTACGAAAGGCTGGTGCGCACATTGAAAGCAAAGGGCCGACGCTGCTCGTTGATCAAGCCCGATGCATGGTAGCGTCCGCTCTTGAGGTCGTAGGTGACCTCCATGGCGTTGACTGCCACCTGGCCGCCGGGGTGAAAGAAACCATGGGCCTGTGAGGTGCGCCACAGCTCGCCACGCGCGTCGTAGCTGTCTGTTTCGAGAATGGCCCAGGTGTCTTCATCCAGGTAGAACCGGCGCTTGGCGTAGATATGCTGCGCCCCGGGCTTCAACGTCGCCTCCACGACCCATACCCGGTGCAGTTCGTAGCGGGTCGGTGCCGGGTCGATGTGGCCTGGCTTGATCAGGTCGGCATAGCGCAGCTCGGGCGATGCCAAGCGGTAACTGTTGTAGGGCACGTGCAGTGTCTGCTTGCCCAGCAGCTTCCAGTCGTACCGGTCCGGCGCGCCATTGAACATGTCGCGGCTGTCGGCGGTCCGCAGGCCGGCGGTGCCTGGGCCGGTGGTGTCATAGGCGATGTTCGGCGCCCGCCGTACCCGCCGCTGGCTGGCACTGTACACCCAGGACAAGCGCGGCTCGGCGACCTGGTCCAGTGTCTCGTGCACCACCATCGCATCACCGGCAAGCCGCGAGGGCGCCGTCATGCGGTAGGTGAAGTAATAAAGTACATTGCCCTCCCCCAGGCGGGCCAAACCTTCGGGCCGGGCCACTTCCTGACGCGCGCTCATCAGCACGAAGCGGCCATTCTTCAGCGGCGTGACGCTGTCGGAGCTCAGGCTGTAACTCACGTTGCGATGCCGGGTCAGGTGGTTCCAGATCACCTCCAGGCCGTTGGTTGGCCGCGGAAAGGCGATGACGCCAGTGAAACCTCGCACACCGTTGCCCTGGTCATCCAGCTGCGCCTGCTCGGCGTTGCGGGCGGCCGATGCCGCGACCGCGTCGGGTACCGCAACACTGCGGTGGGTGGGATACACCGGCAAGCTGAGGCTGGCTGGGAAGCGTTTGAGCAAGGCCACCTGGCCGTCGGTAAGCTGACCTCGGTACTGCCGGTAGTTGGCGGCCGTGATCCGGTACAGAGCCTGCTCATCGGCAAACGGGTCCAGCGGCGTGCCGTTGTCGCCCAGGCGTTGCTGGGCCGCGCTCAACCCACCTTGCCAGGCCGGGATGCGCCCGTCGGGGCTGGCAGCACGCTCGGCCCCCACCGGGGTCAGGTTGTCGGGCAGGCCGGCTGCCGCCAGCGCGCCGCTGACCCAGAACAGACCGATCATCACCATGCGCATTTTCATTGTCATGCCCTCAGAAAGTGACGCCCAGGCTCAGCGAGATGAAGTCCCGGTCGCCGCGGGTGCCATAGTCGCCGTCGATAAAGTCGGTGTACGACACACTCAGGCTGTAGGTGCTGGCGAGCGTCGCATCCAACCCGACACTGATGGCCCTGGAGCCTTCGCTGAACGCCGACCCCTCCACCGGGCCGGTGCCGTGCACGTCATGTGCCCAGGACAGGTTCGGCCGCAGGTCGAAGCCGGCAATCACGTTGGGGTAGGCCCAGGTGGCGCGCAGCCGGTAGCCCCAGGAAAACGGGGTCATGAAGCCTTCGTCGTTGCAATGCTCAGGGGTTTTGGAAATGGCCACGCACACGCTGTTGTCCGCCAGTTCGCCGCTGTTGAACGTGCCCGAGCGCCCGTAACGGGGGCCATAGGCGCCCTCCAGACCGCCGACGTAGGTGGCGCCCGCCTCGCCTATCAACAGCAACTGGTTGGCCCCCATCACCTGGCTGAAAGCGTGAACAGCGGTTACCTGCAACTGGGTCATCTCTTTACGGCGGTAGCCGTCGAACAACGTACTGGCGCTGTCTGGCCGCAGGCCGTCACCCAGCAATGGCGAGCGGCCATCGACGTTCAACAGCGACTGGATGATGTCGGTACCGTTGAGCTGCATGGGCATGTTCGGCCGGTAGCTCAGCTCCCCCTGCAGCGCCGTGCCGGTGCGCAGGGTGGTGGAGAACGAAAGGCCGTAGAGGCGAATGTCCTCGGGGTATTGCACCCGGTACTGCGAGGTACCCAGGCGTAGCGCGCCGACCAGCGACTGGCCTGCGCTGGAACCCAGAAAAGCGGCACAGTCTGCAAGCCCGATAGCGAGGTTGGCGCACAACTGCGGGGCGAAACGGCGGTTGTCGAAATACGGGCTGCTGACCGTACCCAGGTAAGGCGTGCGGCTGTGGTAGTTCGCCGCGTAAGCACCAAACTCGGTGTCCAGCGCCGCCACGTACCAGCGCAGCGAAACGCCCCACTGCCCGCTGTTGCGGGCATCCTGGTCGCTGCCGCGAGGTATGCGCACGCCTTCGCTGGTGAGGTTCACACCGAACGGCGCAAGCCCCGCCACGGCTGTGGGGTTGCCGAGCAATTTGGCGCCCACGTCGAGGCCATCGCACCCATCGGGCAAAAAGTCGTTGTTCGAAAAGAACGTGCCACAGTTGTCGAGCTGGGTCTGTTCCCAGTCCAGCTGATAGAAACCGTCGACCGACAGCGCTTCGGTGAGGTTCTGGGTGAAGTAGAACAGGTTCACCGGCACCAGCGCGTCCTTCACTTCCGAGCCGGGGCGGCGCAAGGCCGCCAGGTTGAAGGGGTTGATGACGTTCAGTCCGCCCTGGATGAAGGTGCTCTCACCCCAGTTGACCACCTGCTTGCCCAGCCTGAGCGAACCCGGTTGGCCGTCGATGTCGTAAAGGTAGTAACCGAAGGCATCGAGCAGCTGGCTGCCTGCGGTCTTGGCTGAGCGCTTGCGGTTGTTGTCCTCGACCTGCTTGAAGCGCTGATCGTGATCACGCAGGGCCGTGTCGTACCAGTAGGTACCGCGAAGGAACACCCCCAGGTTGTCGTGCTTGAGCTCCAGGTCATGGGTGCCTTTGAACACCGCTGAAAACACATCGCCGGAGGCAAAGTTCAGGCGGCCGTCATCGCTGTTGGCGCTGTTGTGCAGGGCCGGGTCAGGGTTGGCAGTCGCAAGGCTGGTACCAAAGGAAAGCGCCGAGTCGAATTGCCCCTCAAGTTCACCCCAGTGAAACTGAGCGGCACCGGCAGATGCAGAAAAAAGTACTGATGAGGCAAGTACCGACAACGGTCCCGAGCGACCGGAAATACGAGATGCCATCACTCTTAACCTCTTATTGTGTTTATTAGAGAGTGAATTGCGAGTTAATGCTTAAGTACGGCGCAAAGGCCTGCAGGCAAGGGCTTGGGTAATTATTCGAACGTTTCTGTTATCCTCGTTTTGCTGCTTACCGATACTAAGTAGGCCACCGGGGCTGAAACAAATAGCGTCTCCCGATGGTTGCCATATCACTTCGGCATAGCCTGAGAATCACGATGACTTTGAAACAGCTGCGTTATTTGATCGCCATTGTCGAAGCCGGCAGTTTTTCCAATGCCGCACGCCAGGCGTTCATCGCCCAACCGGCCTTGAGCCGACAGATAGGCCTGCTGGAGAGCGAACTGGAAATGCAACTGCTGGCGCGCCAGCATGACGGTATCGAACTGACCGATGCCGGGCGGCAGTTGTACGAAGTGGCACGATCGGTCGTGCAGCAGCTCGATTCGGTGAAGGACGAGCTGAAATCCAGCCGCGGCAACCCCAAGGGGCACGTGGCCATCTCGATTCCCGCCACTGCCTCGGCACTGTTGTTGCCGGCCATCATTACCCAGGCCCAGGCACGCTTCCCGGGGATCAAGCTCACCGTATGGGATGGCCTGAGCCGCGAAGGTGGCCAGGCGATCGAGCTGGGCAAGGTGGATTTCGGCGTGGTGCCCAACGCCGAAGAACTTGTCCATGTGGTCGCCGAGCCCGTGTTTTCCGAAGACCTGTACTGGGTCGGCCTGCCTGGGCACGGTCCTGACGAGTCGCCCATTACCTTGGCTGAAGCCGCAGCGAGCCGCCTGGTAATGCCACCCCGTAGCCTGCACTTGCGCAGGCGCATCGAGCAGGCTGCCATGGAGACCGGTGTGACCCTGGACTCCAGCTACGAACAGCAGTCCGCCCCCGGTATCACCAGCCTGGTCCGTGCCGGCCTGGCGGCCACCATCAGCAACTGGCCGCCGCTGCTGGATTTGGCCGCGCCTGCCAGCGCGCGGCTGATAGTGGAACCGCGCATCACCCGCACCATCGCCTTGGCCCACTCGCAGCACAAGCCGCTGTCGTTCGCCGCCGCCTGCATGCGCGACCTGGTGCGCGCACTGCTGGTGGATGCGGTGCGCAGCGAGCGCTGGAAAGGCACCTTGATCGAGCGCGAGGCCCTGGCGGAGCAGAGCCTCTGAGCGCTGTGAACATCACGCCTGGGCTGGCGCAGCCGTGCCAACCTGCACCAGACGTTGCCGGGTTTTCTGCGGGTCCATCCAGGCCAGCCCGATCAGCCCGGCAATCACCAGCACCGCGCCGCACACCAGAAAACCCTGGCCAAACCCTGCCGTGTGCCCGGCCCCGGCGCCCTGCACCAGCAAACCGGTGACCACCGGTGCCGACAGCCCGGCCAACGAGGCGATACCGTTGCCGATCGCCAGAATGCCGCCGCGCTGCCCGCTGGGCGTGAACTCCGCCAGCATGGCAGGCCCCACGGAGTACATCACCAGCGCCAGCCCGCCGCTGAACGTGAGGCTGACGATCCGCTCGACGTTGCTCAGACCCGGCAGAAACAATGCCGCCGACAGCAGCCCGCTGGCGATCAGGCACACGGAAACGAACGCACCGCGCGACCAGCGTGTGGCAACCCCGGCACGCATCATGCGCTGGGACAGCCAGGCCATGAACAGGCTCAGCGGCGTGGTAACCACCACGAACAGGACGAACACCTGGCCGGTCATGATCGGGTCGATACCCAGCCCGGTTTCCAGGTAGCTCGGTACCCAGGTCAGGGTCAATGCCAGGGACCAATTGGCGGCGAAGTGGCACAAGTAGTTGCCCAATACCGTGCGGTCACCGAGCAGCCGTCGATAGGGAACAGGGGCCTGCCCTTCTTCAAGCTGGCCCGGGCGAATGCGGTCGAGGTTGCCCTCGCTGCCCAGCCGCCACCACAGCAAGCACCACACCGCGCCGATCACCGCCAGCACAATGAAGTTCATGCGCCAGCCGTAGTGCACACTGATCCATGGGATCATGGCACCGGCTACCAGCAGCCCCAGCGCACTGCCGGTATGCAACAGCGCCACGGGAAGGTTGCGACGGTCGTTGGGGAACCACTTGTACAAGGCATGTGTAGCCACCGGTGAGGCCGGCCCTTCGCCAATACCCAGCAGCACCCGGCAGGCGACGATCGCCCACAGCGAGCTGACGAACAACATGGGCAACTGGATAAGCGCCCAGAACGCGCCCATGCCCAGCAGCAGGGTGCGGGTTGGCCGGCGATTGGCCATGAAGCCGCCTATCACCGCCGAGATGGCGAAGAACCAGTGCAGTGCGCCCCCTACCAGGCCGAACTCGGCAGGGGACAAGCCCAGTTCCCTGGACATCGGCACCGCCACCAGGCCAATGACCACCTTGTCCAGGAAGTTCACCAGCATCAACAGCGCCAGCAGTACCGCAATCATCCAGGCCGTGCCTGCACGTGCGGGGGTGTCAGTATGAGTCATGATGATCTCTCGTTCTTGTTATTGTCTGGAGAGCCCGGCCGCCACGGGCCGGGCATACCGCGTCATTGCTCAGGCATGAGCACGCCCTTGGCGATGGTGTTGCGCTGGATCTCGCTGGTTCCGGTGAGAATGCGCATCATACGTGTCGCACGGAATATCCACTCCACCGGGTTGCCACGCAGCAGCCCGGCACCGCCGTGTATCTGCACGGCGCGATCGGCGATGCGGAAGGCCGTCTCCGAAACGAACAGCTTGCACATCGGGGCCTGGGTGCGGATATTGCCGCCGGCGTCATTCACCGCTGCCGTGGCGTAGACCATGCTGCGTGCAGCATGCAGCTCGGTGGCCATGTCGGCGATCATGTGGTTGATCGACTGGAACATGGCGATAGGCTGGCCGAACTGCTTGCGCGTGCGGGCATAGTCGATCGAGAGGTTCAGGGCCAGGCCGGCCAGCCCCAGCAAGGTGGGGCAATGCAGCAGGCGATTGAGGGTGATGCGCCCCATCGTCAGCTTGAAACCCTGCCCTTGCTCACCGATGCGGTTGGCCGCCGGCACCCGTACGTCCTCAAGGATGATGTCGCCATGCGCACCACCGCCTGACATGACCGAATAATCGCTTTCAACCCTTACCCCCGGTGCGCTCAGGTCGACGAAGAATGCCGAAATCCCCTGGGCACCGCGCCCGGGATCCGTCACCGCGAGCAGCACGGCGATGTCGGCATAGGGCGCCCCTGAAATGTAGCGCTTGGCGCCATTGAGCACATAGTGTTCACCTTCCCGCCGTGCGGAGGTCTTGATCGCCGTTGCATCAGAGCCGGCTTCGCTTTCAGTCAGGGCGAAGCACACGGCCTTTTCGGCACGGCACACCGGCTGCAGGAACGCCTCGATCTGTGTCGGGCTCGCCACCTTGAACAGATGGCCGATACGGGGCGGCCCGGAAAGCTCGCCGAGAATATGCGGCGCCAGCATCGAGCCGGTGAGCACCGTGGCTTCCTTGACCGCACACAGGTCTGACACGCTCAACCCGGCGCCACCTATCGCCTCGGGCAGCATGATGTTGTAGAAGCCCTGCTCGCACGAGCGCTGCCATACCTGCTGCAGCACCGCCCGCGGGTGCGGCTCTGCCCAACTGAGACCGGCTTGCTGTTCCAGGGGCAGGATTTCGTTGCGAACGAAGCCACTGATGGCCTCGATGATCTGCTGGGCCTTTTCGCTTGGCTGATACATGGTCGTTCCTCGTGTCAGATACGGCGTTCGCTGTTTTGCCAGTAGGCGTCACGGATCAACCGGCGCACCACCTTGCCGTTGGGGTTTTTCGGCAGCTCGCTGACGAAATCCACGGCGCGTGGTTTCTTGAAACCGGCCAGGGCCTGGGCGCAATGTTCGATGACGTCCTGCTCCTGCAGCGCCATGCCCGGCTTGAGCACGATCACCGCCCGCACCGCTTCGCCCCACTGCTCGTCAGGCACCCCCACCACCGCCGCCTCGAACACCTGCGGCATGCTGTAGAGCACTTGCTCGACCTCGCTGGGGTAAATGTTGAAACCACCGGAAATGATCATTTCTTTCTTGCGGTCGACGATGAACACATACCCCTGCTCATCCACCGTGGCCAGGTCGCCAGTCAGGTAGTAGCCGTCGCGCATCACCTCGGCGGTGAGGTGGGGTGCGCGCCAGTAGCCCTGCATGATGTCCGGGCCCTTGACTACGATTTCGCCCACCTCTCCCGGCTGGACGTCCTGGAAGTGGTCGTTCACCACGCGCAGGTCGGTCTCGAAGTAGCAACGCCCGCATGAGGCCAGGCGCCGGTAGTCGCCGCCCTCGCACAAATGGTCCTGTTCGGTCAGGACGGTTACCAGCGAGCAGGTCTCGCCAGCACCGTAACCCTGGGCCAGGATCGGCCCGAATACCTCGATGGCCCGCTTCACCAGCGCTGGTGCCATCGGCGCGGCACCGTACATCACCAGGCGCAAGCTGCTCAGGTCGTAGCGCTCGACATCGGGGAAGTTGACCAGGCGATTGATCATGGCAGGTACCAGGAACAAGCGGGTTACGCCTTCGCGCTGGATGGTCTCGAGCAACAGCTGGTCGTCGTAGCGCTCCAGCAGCAGGTTGCAGGCACCGACCGCCAGCAGTGGCATCAGCTGCATGCCGCTGGCATGGGTGATAGGGCCGACGTGGGCCATGACATCGCCCGGGGCGGCGCGACGGGTAGGGCTGGCGAGGCTCTTGCGGATAAGCGCCTTGCGGTTGCCCACGCTGAGCATCGCAGCCTTGAGCACACCAGAGCTGCCAGAGGTGTAATGCAAAACGGCGAGGGCATCGTCAGGCAGATCGCAGCTGATTGGCTGGCTACTGCCTTGGGCCAGCAATGCGGCATAGGTGATGTCACCGCCCTGCTCACCCAAGGTAACGATCAAGCGTAACGCAGGTACCTCCTGCCTGCGGGCCAGCAACGCCTGGGCGAGTTGCGCATCGGCGATCAGCGCGACACTGCAGGCGTCGTTGAGCACCTGAATCACTTCATCCGGTGCCAGGCGCGCATTGACCGGTACCTTGACCAGGCCGGCCTTGTAGAAAGCCACCTCTGCTTCCACCAGTTCGGCGCGGTTGGGCGCCAGGATGGCGACATGCTCGCCCGTGGCGATGCCCTGTGCCAGCAAGGCCGAGGCCAGCTGGTTGGCCCGCTGTTCGAGCTGAGCGAAGGTCAGCCGGGTGTGGCGGTCGATCACCGCCAGACGTTCAGGCCAGTATCTGGCACTTCGACTGGATAGGGTTCCAAGGTTCACGTTGTTGTTCTCGTCGACGGTTAAGACCCGATCGATGCTAAACAGCGTGAAGCCGGGGCAAGTAATACCAGTTGCGTATGCACGCCATAACAGATTGCGCTGGCACTGATGGGTTGACGCCCTGAGGCAAGGATGACACATCGCTTGCATATGACACTTTGTGTCATTATGATCAACGCCGTGTCCTGGCGTCGCCTCCACGCCGATCAGCCATCCCTAGTCTCAACCCCCTGCAGGTACCGCCCATGACGACCACCATGCACACCCCCAAGGACCAGCTTGTCAAACTCGCCCAGCAACAGATGCTGACGGCGCTGACCGACAACACCTACACCGTGCGACAAAAGCTCGCCCTCACCTGCCGTATCCTGTTCGACGGCGGCCACGACTCTGGCCTGGCCGGGCAGATCACTGCGCGTGCGCAGGAACCTGGCACCTACTACACCCAACAACTGGGGCTTGGCTTCGACGAAATCGCCGCTTCCAACCTGCTGGTGGTGGACGAAGACCTGACGGTGCTGCAAGGCCATGGCATGGCCAACCCGGCCAACCGCTTCCACAGCTGGCTGTACCGCGCCCGCCCCGACGTCAACTGCATCATCCACACCCACCCGCTGCACAGCGCCGCCTTGTCGATGCTGGAAGTTCCGCTGGCCATCTCGCACATGGACCTGTGCCCCCTGTTCGACGACTGTGCATTCCTCAAGGAATGGCCCGGTGTACCGGTGGGCAACGAAGAAGGCGAAATCATCGCGAACGCGATTGGCGACAAGCGCGCAATCCTGCTTTCCCATCATGGCCTGCTGATCGCTGGGCGTTCGATCGAGGAAGCCTGCGTGCTCGCCCTGCTGTTCGAGCGCGCAGCAAAGATGCAACTGCTGGCCATGGGCGCCGGTGACATCCGCCCCATCCCCGAAGCACTGGGCAAAGAGGCCCACGACTGGATTTCCACCCCTAAACGTCACGGTGCTGCCTTCAGCTACTACGCGCGCCGTGCCTTGCGTGCCCATGGCGACTGCCTGGGCTGATCGAAGCTGTACTCTTTCCTCAACAACGGCAAAGGTGCCTGGTCATGTCTACACCTGTAATTCGCGGCGTTATCGGCTACACCATCACTCCCTTCACGGCAGACGGCACACTCGACCTGGATGCCCTGGGCACGTCCATCGATAGCCTGATCGCAGACGGCGTGCACGCCATCGCGCCGCTGGGCAGCACCGGCGAAGGGGCTTACCTGTCCGACAGCGAATGGGAAACCGTGGTGCGCTTCAGCCAGGCACGCATTGCCGGGCGCGTACCCAGCGTGGTCAGCGTCTCCGACCTGACCACCGCCCGCACCGTGCAGCGTGCACGCCTGGCACAGGCCTGCGGTGCTACGGCGGTGATGGTGCTGCCCATCTCTTACTGGAAGCTCACCGAAGCCGAAGTGGTCGCCCACTACAAGGCGGTCGGCGCCGCCATCGACATTCCGATCATGCTCTACAACAACCCGGGCACCAGCGGCACCGACCTGTCGGTGGAGCTGATCCTGCGTATCCTCGGCGAAGTGCCCAATGTGACCATGGTCAAGGAAAGCACCGGTGACATCCAGCGCATGCACCGCCTGTTCACGGCTACAGATGGGCAGGTGGCGTTCTACAACGGTTGCAACCCGCTGACCCTGGAAGCCTTGGTGGCCGGCGCCACGGGCTGGTGTACCGCCGCGCCCAACCTGATCCCGGCACTCAACCTGGCGCTGTGGGACGCCGTACAACAAGGCGATCTGGCCGAAGCCCGTGCGTTGTTCTACCGCCAGTACGAGCTGCTGGAGTACATCACCCGCCGTGGCCTGCCGACCACCATCAAGGCCGGCCTGAAAATGCTCGGCCAGGATGTCGGCGCCCCACGCCTGCCCCTGCAGCCGCTGGATGCGCAAGGCAGCAACCACCTGAAAAACCTGCTGGTGGCGCTGACCAACTGATGCCCAAACCTGCCCGGCAGCCTGTCGCTGTCGGGCAGCCTTTTTCTTCAGGAACAGCCTTGGGCTGCGAACGGGCCAATGACGCTGCAGTCGGATTACCCCTTCGCCGCACAAAACTGCTCCTCATCTGACCATTACCAGAGGCAACCATGGACGCGCCTGCTCAAAGCTCTGCAACCCCGCTCAGGCTGACAGACATCCTTCACCCGGTGATTGCCGGACTCGTTTCGGTGATCGTCAACTACGGCGGCACGTTCATCCTGGTGTTCCAGGCGGCCAAAGTGGCCGGGCTGAGCCCGGAGCTGACATCATCGTGGGTCTGGGCGGTGTCGATCGGCGTCGGCCTCAGCGGCCTGGCATTGTCCTGGTACAGCCGCGAGCCGGTCATCACAGCCTGGTCCACGCCAGCCGCCGCGTTCCTGGTCACCGCCCTGGCCAGCGTGCCCTACAGCGAGGCCATAGGTGCCTACCTGCTGTCGGCCGCCGGCTTCGTGGTGCTGGGGCTGAGCGGGTGCTTCGAGCGGCTGGTGCGCGTCGTGCCCGGCGGCATTGCCGCCGGCCTGCTGGCCGGCATCCTGCTGCAGTTTGGCATCGGTGCCTTTGCCAGCCTGTCGGTCGACCCCACCCTAGCCGGGTTGCTGATTGCAGCGTATGTGGCCTTCAAACGCTTCACCGCCCGTTACGCCGTGGTCGCGATACTGCTGCTGGGCCTGGGGTACCTGTTGCTGCAGGGGCAAGTGGGCCTGACCACGTTGCGGCTGGAATTTGCCTCACCGGTTTTCACCGCGCCCACCTTCTCCCTCAACGCGGCCCTCAGCGTGGCCCTGCCATTGTTCCTGATCACCCTCACCGGCCAGTACATGCCCGGAATGCTGGTGCTGCGCAACGATGGTTTCAAGACCAGCGCCAACCCTATTGTCGCCGTCACCGGCATGGGCTCGTTGCTGATGGCGCCCTTCGGTTCACACGCGTTCAACATCGCGGCCATCACCGCGGCCATCTGCACCGGCAAGGAAGCCCATGAAAACCCGGACAAGCGTTGGGTGGCGGGTATCGCTGCCGGTGTCTGCTACATCCTCGTCGGGGTGTTCGGGGTCACGCTGGCGAGTGTCTTCATGGCCCTGCCGGGCACCTTTATCACCACCCTGGCGGGCCTTGCCCTGCTGGGCACCATCGGCGCCAGCCTGGCCAGCGCCCTGGCCGATGCCCGTTCACGCGAGTCAGCACTGATCACCTTCCTGGCGGCGGCGGCCAACATCAGCCTGTTGGGCATTGGCGGGGCTTTCTGGGGCCTGGTCATTGGTCTGCTGGCCCATGTTGTACTGAACGGTCGCCTGCCCGGTTTGCGCGGCGCCTCCCGCTAAGCGAGCTTTCCACCACCTTGCCGTGCGCCAGGGGCGCACGCTGTTCAACAGGTATCGACATGCCCCACGCTGGCCCCAAGCTGCTGACCCAAATTGCTGCCGTGCACTTCGTCAGCCATGTGCACATCATGCTGATCCCGGCGCTACTGCCCGTGCTACCCGGCCTGCTGGGCGTAGGCTTCGTAGAGCTGGGCGTAGCCCTGGCGGTGTTCAACATCGTCTCCGCGCTGGTACAGGCCCCGCTGGGTTATGCCGTCGACCACTATGGTGCACGTAAAGTGCTCAAGGCCGGGCTGTTGCTGGGCAGCCTCAGCTTCGTGCTGCTGGCGGCCAGCCCCGGGTATGCGGTATTGCTGGTGGCGATGGCCATGGCTGGCCTGGCCAATGGTGTGTACCACCCGGCCGACTATGCGCTGCTGGCCAACGGCATCGAGCCCGCACGCCTGGGGCGGTCGTTCTCTATTCATACCTTTGCCGGTTTCCTCGGTTCGGCCGTTACCCCAGCCGTATTTCTCGGCATCGCCGCAGCGTTCGGCACGCGGGCAGCCCTGGCGGCGGGCGCGGTATTCGGGGTAGCCGCGTTGCTGCTGATATCGATACCCGGCAGCGGCGTGTACCGGGTCGCCAGGCCTGCCAACCCACAAGGCGCAGGCCCGGCCGCAGCAACAGGCCGGGTACGCTTGTTCACACCCATGATCGGCGTGCTGACGGTGCTGTTCATCCTGCTCAACCTGAGCACCAGTGCCATCGAGAAGTTCTCCGTAGCCGCCCTGGTCCAGGGCCAAGGCCTGACACTGGCCTGGGCCAACGCCGCGCTCACCGCTTTCCTGCTGAGCAGCGCAGCCGGCGTGCTGTGCGGGGGCGCTTTGGCCGACCGTACCCGGCGCCATGGCCTGGTGGCGGCGCTGGCCTTCGCGCTGGCGGCTGCGCTGACCGCTCTGGTGGCACTGGGGCTGCTGCAGGGCTGGGCATTGGTGGTCGTACTGGGTGCCATCGGCTTGCTCACCGGGGCCATCGCCCCATCACGGGACATGCTGGTCAAGGCGGCGGCGCCACCCGGGGCCGAGGGCAAAACCTTCGGCCTGGTGTCGACCGGGTTCAACATCGGCGGCGCCATCGGGCCGGTAGCGTTCGGCTGGATGCTCGATCAACGCC
Organism: Pseudomonas sp. CGJS7; assembly: GCF_036961695.1. Lineage (NCBI taxonomy): Bacteria > Pseudomonadati > Pseudomonadota > Gammaproteobacteria > Pseudomonadales > Pseudomonadaceae > Pseudomonas > Pseudomonas sp. CGJS7. The sequence goes on from NZ_JBAMDI010000022.1 coordinate 29,050, forward strand.
TGCCCAACGGGATTTTCATCGCATCGGTGGTGTTCATGCTGCTGACGGTGCTGCTGACCCTGGCACAGGAGACGTATTCAGCCAGAAGGCGCGCGACTGAACAGCTGGCGCGCGCCCTGTAGGCCCGGTGCAGCATTGCCAGGCCAGGATCAGTCATTCATTGCGCCGGGTTGGCATGCACCACGCGCCCGCCTGCCCCCGGCCGATTGACGAACAGCACATCCAGTACACTGTTGCGCAAGCCCTTCAGTGCATTCCAGTTCGCTGACGCATGCACGTATCTGTCGCGCAACAGCCGCTGTTCTTCCTCGCTCAACCCCACCTGGCCAGTTTCCCCCAAGGCAAAGGCATGCAATTTGCGGCTGATGCCCGACAACTCATCCGGCAGCCAATGCTCAGCCTGCGCCCCCAACGGCGCTAACGGCACACCCGCGCGCACCGCCAACGCCCGCATCACGCTCAAGTACACACGGGACAGGTGCCCCGCCACTTGCCGCTCCCGGTACACCGCCGCATAGACCTGCTTTTGCGCCTCGTCCCGACGCCCACCGGCAATCGGCTCCTCCCAGGTCATCACGCGCGGCCTGGGTTCGCCCATGTCGGCAAACGTCGAAGCCAGCAAGGCACTCACCTTGGCATGGACGCGGCACTGCTCGACACGCGTGCCTGCAGGCACACACTGGGACTGCGGCTTGCACAGCAGCACCTGCTCCAGGAAGGTCTCCGGGTAACCCCCCCCAATATTCGAGTGCACGCCCGGCAGCAGGATATCGTGGCCACTGCGCACCAGCGGGAAGTTATGCCGCCGCTCGTCCTCGGCCACCAGCTGCACCACGTGCCGGGCAATACCCGCACTTAGGCCCAGGCGCAGGCGACCGTGGCGGCCGTCTGCCGGGTCGAAGTCGCCCTGTAACGGCGCGATGATCGCCGCCACGGTGTCGAACAGGCCGATAAAGTTGATCGAGGTTTCGCACGCCACCGACAACAGCCCGCCCGCGCCCTCGTGCAGCAGGTTGGCCAGATGCCGCACCGCCGCCGCACCGCGGCTGAAACCGAAAAGATCGAACTCGACCCCTTCCAGCGTTGCCTGCGGATGCGCCCGGCGCCACGCCTGCAGTTGCTCGGCCATCGCCTGCAACGCCTCGGCAACCCGCGCCTCGGCCCCCGTGCGCCCATGCCCGGTGGCCGAGGCGTAGACATGGTCGGCTTCACCCGCCAGCGTGCCCACGCCTTCCACATAGTGCTTCAAGAACGCCTGCGGCCCCTCGGCATTGGCCGCCTTAGCCGGATACAACGCATGCAACAGGGCCACATTGCTCAAGGCGTTGCCATAGCTGCCGCCCTTGTCGCCCTGCTCACCCATCGTCATGGCATTGTGCTGGTTATTACCGGTGCCATCGAAGAAAACACCAAACCGCAAGGTGATCGGCGTAAGGTTTGGCGTGCTGGCGCTGCTCATTTTCATCATCGTGCCTCCTGCTTGTCCGAAAAGCACAAGCAGGCGCCAGCACGCCGTCACGGAACATCAGGCAATGGCCAGCCATACGTGGGACATTTCTTTGCCCGCATGCCCGGCTGCAACGATAAATTTACCCGCCGCCATTGGTGGTCGCCCCCCCGGATAGATTAAAGTATCCCCCCTTGCCAAGGCTGCTGCCTCACGCCGCCTCAGGCCCCTACCAGGAACCGTCGCCGATGGAACACCGTGAAGCGCTGATCGCGCTGCGCACTTTTCTTTCTACCCAGATCCTAGGCCAGGAGAAACTGGTCGAACGGCTGTTGATCGTGCTGCTGGCCGACGGCCACATGCTGGTCGAAGGGGCACCGGGCCTGGCCAAGACCAAAGCCATCAAAGAACTCGCAGAAGGCATCGAAGCGCAGTTCCATCGCATCCAGTTCACCCCCGACCTGCTCCCGGCCGACATCACCGGCACGGAGATTTACCGCCCGGAAACCGGCAGCTTCGTGTTCCAGCAGGGGCCTATCTTCCATAACCTGGTGCTGGCCGACGAAATCAACCGCGCACCGGCCAAGGTGCAGTCGGCGCTGCTCGAAGCCATGGCCGAGCGCCAGGTCAGCGTGGGCCGCAGCACCTATGACCTGTCGCCGCTGTTTCTGGTCATGGCCACGCAGAACCCGATCGAGCAGGAAGGCACCTACCCGCTGCCCGAAGCCCAGCTCGACCGCTTCCTGATGCATGTAAAAATCGGCTTCCCCGACGCCGCCGTAGAGCGGCGTATCCTGGCGCAGGCCCGGGGTGAAGCCCTGGGCGGCGAGACCAAGCCTGAGCGCCGGGTCAGCCAGCAGGCCATCTTCGCTGCGCGCAAGGAAATCCTTGGCCTGTACATGGCCGACGCAGTGGAGGAATACCTGGTGCAGCTGGTCATGGCCACCCGCACCCCGGCCAAGTTCGACACCGAGCTGGCCGACTGGATCGCCTACGGCGCCAGCCCGCGTGGCTCCATCTCGCTGGATCGCTGCGCGCGTGCCCATGCCTGGCTGGCCGGGCGCGACTTCGTTAGCCCCGAAGACATCCAGGCCGTGCTGTTCGACGTCCTGCGCCACCGCATCATCCTCTCGTTCGAGGCCGAGGCGGCAGGGATTGACCAGGACCGCGTGGTCCAGCGCATCCTCGACGTCGTCGCCGTTGCCTGACCCCATGCCCACTGCGCAGCTGGCCGAACACGGCATCCGCATTGGCCTTGCCGAGCTGATCGACATGCGCCACCGCGTGCGCGAAATCCAGCTGTTTTCCAAGCCCGGCCAGCGCAGCCCGCTAGTCGGTCTGCACCATTCCAGGCTGCGCGGGCGCGGCGTGGACTTCGACCAGGTGCGCGTTTACCAGGCCGGCGACGATGTGCGCAACATCGACTGGCGTGTCACTGCGCGTACCCAGGAGCCGCACACCAAGCTGTTCCACGAAGAACGCGAGCGGCCGATCTTCATCCTCGTCGAACAAAGCCAACGGCTTTTCTTCGGCTCAGGGCTGATGTTCAAGTCCGTGCTGGCGGCCCAGGCTGCGGCGCTGTTCGGCTGGGCAGCGCTGGGCCACAACGACCGCATCGGCGGCCTGGTGTTCGGCGACAACGAACACCACGAAATCAAGCCCCGACGCAGCAAGCAGAGCCTGCTGCAACTGCTCAACCGCTTGGCAAAGGTCAACCAGTCACTGCACACCGAAGCCATACCCGGGGCCGACAGCCTCGGCCTGGCCCTGCGCCGCGCCCGCGAAGTGCTGCGCCCCGGCAGCCTGGCCATCGTGATCTGCGATGAACGCTCGCTCAGCGCCCAGGTGGAACAGCACCTGGCCATGCTCTCACGGCATTGCGACCTGCTGTTGCTGCCGGTATCCGACCCGCTCGACCACGCGTTGCCCGCTGCCGGCCTGCTGCGCTTCGCCCAGCGCAGTGCCCAGCTGGAGCTCGATACTCTCGACGCCAACCTGCGCCAGGCCTACCGCCAGCAGGCCGAAGCCCGCATCGAGCGCTGGGAGCTGATGGCGCAAAAGCTGAGGGTGGTGCTGATGCCTCTGAGCACGCAAAGTGAAATGGTCGAACAACTGCGCGAGTACCTGAACGCCCAGCGGCCACGGAGCGCGTCATGAACCCGCTCGACCAGTTGCACCCACTGATCGCCCCGGCACCGGTCAGCCTGTGGCCACCCGCACCGGGTTGGTGGCTGCTGCTGGCCGTCCTGCCACTCCTGGGCTGGGGCCTGTGGCGGCTGCGCCGCTGGCGCCCGGGCAAACGCCGCATCGTGCGCGCCGAACAACCCCTGGACCCGGTGCGCCTGGAGGCCTTGGCCGAGCTGGCCCGCCTGCCACGCCCGTATGACGGCGCCCCGGCCGGCGCCTGGCTGCAACAGATCAACGCCCTGCTCAAACGCCTGTGCCGCAACCACTACCCAGGCGCCAACAGCCACACCCTCAACGGCCGCGAGTGGCTGGCCTTTCTGGATAACCGCTGCCCGGCCGCCGGCCTGACCCGCTGGATGGTACTGGTAGAAGGCGCCTATAAACCCGAGTGCAAGCTCGACGACAAGGCCATCGCCGGGCTCAGCCAAGCCGTCGAAATCTGGATCCGCAAGCATGTTTGAACTGGCCTGGCCGTGGGTCTTCGCCCTGTTGCCGCTGCCATGGCTGGCGCGCCTGCTGCTGCCCGCTGCCGACAGTGGTGAACCGGTGCTCAAGGTGGGTTTCCTCAACGAGCTGGAAGGCCTGGCCGGGCGCCGCGCAAGGCTCAACCTGCCCACCTGGCGCCAGCAGGCACCGTTCGTCGTCATCTGGCTGTTGCTGCTGTGCGCCGCCGCGCGCCCGCAATGGCTGGGCGAACCGGTGCCGATCGCCGCCAGCGGCCGCGACCTGCTGGTGGCAGTGGACGTGTCCGGGTCGATGGACTTCCCCGACATGCAGTGGCAGAACGAGGACATCAGCCGCCTCGACCTGGTCAAGGCGCTGATGGGCGACTTCCTGCAAGACCGTGAAGGCGACCGCGTGGGCCTGATCCTGTTCGGCAGCCAGGCCTACCTGCAGGCGCCGCTCACCTTTGACCGGCGCACCGTGCGCACCTTCCTCATCGAGGCGCAGATCGGCATCGCAGGCAAGAACACCGCCATCGGCGACGCCATTGGCCTGGCGGTCAAACGCCTGCGCGAACGCCCGGCACAAAGCCGGGTGCTGGTGCTGATCACGGACGGCGCCAACAACGGCGGGCAAATTCACCCGCTGACAGCCGCCCGCCTGGCGGCCCAGGAAGGCGTGCGCATCTACACCATCGGTATCGGCGCCAACCCCGAAGCCAGTGGCACCCCAGGCCTGCTCGGCCTCAACCCGAGCCTGGACCTGGACGAAGCCGCGCTCAAGGAAATTGCCGACATCACCCACGGTGCCTACTTCCGCGCCCATGACGGCGCCGAACTGGACGCTATCGGCGATACCCTCGACCAACTGGAGCCAGTGGCCCAGCAACCGACCCAGGCGCGCACAGCCCAGGCCCTGTACGCCTGGCCCCTGGCGCTGGCGCTGCTGCTCAGCGTGCTGCTGGTGGTAGCCGTGCAGTGGCCCGACAACCTGTTGCAGCGCCTGCTGCGCAAGCCGCGCTTCCTGCAGCCGCACCCGGAATGGCGCCAGCGCTTGAAGCGCCTGCGTTTAAGGAGGCGGCGATGATCGACTTGTGGCCCCAATGGTTGCGCCCGCTCTGGCTGCTGGCGGTTCCCGTGCTCGGCTGGCTGCTGTACAAGCTGTGGCACCGGCGCAAGCGTGCCGGGCGCTGGCAGATGATTCTGCCGCCCGCCTTCCATGGTGTACTGCTGGGTGGCGGCAGTGGCAGCACCAGCAAACTGCCGTGGGTGGCGCTGGGCCTCGCCTGGTTACTGGTGATCCTGGCGCTGCTCGGGCCCAGCTGGCAGCGGCTGGAAGAAAGCCGTCAGCGCCCGGCCGACCCCCTGGTGATCCTGCTCGAACTGACCCCGCAAATGCTCGCCGAGGACAGCCCGCCCAACCGCCTGGAACAGGCCCGGCGCAAGATCCTCGACCTGCTTGAACACCGCCGCGACAGCCAGACGGCGCTGGTGGTGTATGCCGGCTCCGCGCACACCCTGGTGCCGCTGTCTGACGACCTGGCCACCACCCGCAATTTGCTTGAGGCCATCGACCCGTCGATCATGCCAAAACCCGGCCAGCGTGCCGACCTGGCCGTGCAAAAAGGCCTGGCGCTGCTGGCCCAGAGCGGCCTCGGCCAAGGCCGCCTGCTGCTGGTAGGCTCGGCGCTCAGCGCCGCCGAGCGCCAGGGCATCACCCAGGCCCTCGGCCGCCAAGGCCCAAGCCTGCTGATGCTGGGCATCGGCAGCCGCGAAGGCGCCCCGGTGCGCCAGGCCAATGGCGAATACCTTAAAGACGACCAGGGCGGCATCCTCTTGCCTCGCCTGGACAGTGCCAGCCTGAAGGGTTTTATCAGCGGCACAGGCGGGCGCTACCGGCACGCCCGCATTGACGACCTCGACCTGCGTGGCCTGGGCCTGTTCGACAACCCGCGGAGCGGGCGCAATGACGGCCAGACCCTGCAACTGGACAGCTGGGCCGACCAAGGGTACTGGCTGCTGATTCCGTTGTTGCTGCTGGCCGCCTGCGCCGGCCGGCGCGGCTGGCTGTTCTGCCTGCCGCTGCTGCTGGCCTTGCCGCAGCCTGGCCATGCTTTCGAGCTCAACGACCTGTGGCTGCGTCCCGACCAGCAAGGCCAGATGCTGCTGGAGCAAAACCGCCCGGCCAGCGCTGCGCGTCACTTCCAGAACCCGCAATGGCGCGGCATGGCCCTGTACCAGGCCGGCGACTATGCCGGTGCCGCCGAGGCATTTTCCCAAGGCGACACTGCAGCAGCCCACTACAATCGAGGCAATGCCCTGGCCCGCAGTGGCGAGCTGGAAGCCGCCCTGGATGCCTACGAGCAAGCCCTGGAGCGTCAGCCCGACCTGCAGGCCGCGCTGGACAACCAGGCGCTGGTGCAGCAACTGCTGCAACAACGTGAAGCCAAGGCCGAGGAACAACCACCCGGCAGCGATGCCCAAGACACGCCCGGCAGTGAAACCGAAGGCAACAGCAGCTCGGCCAGCAGCCCGGCCCAAGGCACACCCGGCGACGACCAACAGGCCAGCTCCGAACAACCCGGCGAAAGCAGCAGCAACAGCCAGGCCGCACCCGGCAACCAGGCCGGGAGCGACGACAGTGTCATCCAGCCGCCACAGCGCCCGGTGTCGACCAGCCTCGACGGCGAACAGCGCCAAGCCCTGGAGCAATGGCTGCGGGAAATCCCCGACAACCCGGCAGAGCTGCTACGACGCAAATTCTGGTATGAACAGCAATTGCATCAGGAAAAATCACGATGAGTCGCTTCGGCGTCCTTCTCCTCACCCTGCTGTGGGCCGTGCTGGCCCAGGCCGAACCGCTGCTGCAGGCCAGCGTCGACCGCACCCGCCTGGAAGCTGGCGAAAGCCTGGAACTGACCCTGGAAAGCCAGGACGTCACCCAGTTCGGCAAGCCCGACCTGCGCGCCCTGGAAGGTGACTTCGAAGTGCGCGGCACGCGACAGCTGAACAGCCTGCACACCCTGGACGGCGAAACCCGCGCCAGCACCCGCTGGATCATTACCCTGCTGCCACGGCGCAGCGGTACCCTGCGCATCCCCGAGCTGCGGCTGGGCCAGTCGCACAGCCAGGCCATCGAACTGCAAGTGCTGCAGGCCGATGCCAGCCGCCAGGACAACGCTCAGGTATTCATCGAAGCGACCCTCGACAGCCAAGACGTCTATGTCCAGGCCCAAGCCGTGCTGACCCTGCGCATCTACCACTCGGTAGCGCTGTACGACGACAGCAGCCTCAGCCCCCTGCAACTGGAGAACGCCAAGGTCGAGCCGTTGGGCGAGTCGCGCACGTATGAAAAGGAAATCAACGGCGTGCGTCATGGCGTGATCGAAACCCGCTATGCGGTGTATGCCCAGCAAAGTGGCACCCTCGACATCCCGTCACTGACGTTCACCGCCACGGCAGCTGCCAGCAGCGACGAAGCAGCGCAGGCCAATGGCACGGCCCGCGCCGGCCACCAGGTGCAGGTCAGCTCGCTGCCCTTGCGCCTCACGGTACGGCCGATTCCGGCAGCCTGGCCGGCTGACTTGCCGTGGTTGCCAGCCAGCAGCCTGACCCTGGAAGAGCACTGGAGCCCCGACCCGGGCAGCCAGCAGGTACAGATTGGCGACTCGCTGACGCGCAACATCACCTTGCGTGCCGAAGGCTTGTCCAGCACCCAACTGCCGCCGCTGCCGGCTACGGAGATCATCGGCCTGCGCCGCTACCCTGACCAGCCGCTGCTGCGCAACGAAATCAGCGAACGGGGCATGACCGCCAACCGCGAAGAGCGCGAAGCCCTGGTGCCGACCCACAGCGGCACGCTGGCCTTGCCGGCGCTGGAAGTGGCCTGGTGGAACACCCGCGAAGACCACCTGGAGCACAGCAGCCTGCCGGCGCGCACGCTGAACGTGCTGGACAACCCGGCACTGAGCGCCGACACCCCGGTGGGTGACAACAGCAGCGCCAGCACCCTGCTGTGGCCCTGGCAGCTGTCCACACTGGTGTTTGCCCTGACCACCGTGCTGGGCTTTGCCCTGTGGTGGCGCGCCCGTTCGCGGCCAGCGGTGCTGCGCACGGCGCAGAACGGGCCAAGCCCACGCACCTTGCTGGACGACCTCAAGCGCGCATGCCAGGCCAACGACCCCCAGGCTACGCGCCAGGCGCTGGATGCCTGGGCCCGGCAGCAACCGGAAACCCTGGCCGAGATGGCGGCGCGCTTCGTGCCGTTGTCGGATGCGCTGGATGGTTTGAACGGGGCGTTGTATAGCGAGAGCGGGCAGTATTGGCAGGGGGAGGATTTGTGGCGGGCGATTGGTACCATTCCGCCAGCTGAGCAGGTGTTGCTGCCGACGGGCGAGAGCGGCAGCTTGCCGCCGCTCTATCCCAAGTAGGCCAGCAGGTGTTCGCCATAAGGTTTTCAGCGCCTGTCACAGGCGCTGAAATTCTTGGGACGAACATCTGCCCCCCAATCCCTCGCCCTGCACCCCGAATCCCGCTTGGGTTACCATACCGCCCTTTCCCCGCTTGCCCGACTCGACACCAACAGGTCATCCATGCGTCTGTTTCATACCTCCGACTGGCACCTGGGCCAAAGCCTGCACGGCCAGGAACGCGACTTCGAACACGCCTGCTTCCTCGACTGGCTGCTCGGCCAGCTGCGCCTGCGCCAGCCGGATGCGCTGCTGATTGCGGGCGACATCTTCGACACCGTCAACCCGCCCGTCAAAGCCCAGGAACGCCTCTACGACTTCATCGTCCAGGCCCACGAGCAACAACCCAAGCTGGACATCGTGATGATCGCCGGCAACCACGACTCCGGTTCGCGCATCGAGCTGCCGGCCGCACTCATGCGCCGCCTGCGCACCCATGCGTTGGGCCGTGTGCACTGGCTGGACGAGGGCCAGCTGGATGCCGAACGCCTGTTGATTCCGCTGACCAACGGCCGTGGCAAGGTGGCCGCCTGGTGCCTGGCCCTGCCGTTCCTGCGCCCGGCCGAAGTGACCGGCCCGCAGCTGGGTGACGACTACCTGCAAGGCATCACCCAGGTGCACCAGCAACTGATCGCCGCCGCACTGAAGAAACGCAAGAAAGACCAGGCGCTGATCGCCATCAGCCACGCGCACATGGCCGGTGGCGCGGTGTCGGAAGACTCCGAACGCAGCCTGATCATCGGCAACGCCGAGGCGCTGCCGGCCAAGCTGTTCGACAAGGCTATCAGCTACGTCGCCCTGGGCCATCTGCACAAGCCGCAGAAGGTCAACCGCGAAGAGCGCATCCGCTACAGCGGCTCGCCAATCCCGCTGTCGTTCGCCGAAATCAACTACCCGCACCAGGTCCTGGAAGTGGAGTTGGACGGCAACGGCCTGGTCAGCGTCGAGCCACGCCCCGTACCACGCGCCGTGGCCCTGCAACGGGTGGGCCCGGCACCGCTGGGCGAGCTGTTGCAGCAACTGGCCGACCTGCCAGTGATCGACCTGCTTGAAGACCCCAACCGCCAGCCCTGGCTGGAGGTGCGGGTGATGCTCGACGAGCCGCAACCCGACCTGCGCCAGCAGATTGAAACCGCGCTTGAAGGCAAGGCGGTACGGCTGATCCGCATCAGCGCCGAGTACGCCGGCCGCAACAACGCCGAAGACGATGACCTGGCCTTTGTCGAACTGGCCCAGATGACCCCGCAAGACCTGTTCAGCCGCGCCTGGGAGCAAGCCTATGGCAACCCCGCCGACGAGCAGGCACTGGCCGACTTCGCCCTGCTGTTGCAGGACGTGCAGCAGGAAGAGGAACAGCCATGAAGATTCTCGCCATCCGCCTGAAGAACCTGGCATCGCTGGCCGGCCCGATCGACATCGATTTCACCGCAGAACCCTTGGCCAGCGCTGGCCTGTTCGCCATCACCGGGCCTACCGGTGCCGGCAAGAGCACCCTGCTTGACGCCCTGTGCCTGGCGCTGTTCGGCACCGTGCCACGCCTCAATGCCATTGGCCGTGAGGCCAAGGTGCCGGATGCCGACGGCGACATCCCCACCTCCGACCCGCGCAACCTGCTGCGCCGTGGCACCGGCAGCGGTTTTGCCGAGGTCGATTTCGTCGGTATCGATGGCCGCCGCTACCGCGCCCGCTGGGAAGCCAACCGCGCCCGCGACAAGGCCAACGGCAAACTGCAACACAGCCGTCAGAGCTTCTACGACCTCGACAGCGAGCAAGTGCTCGGCAGTGGCAAGAACGAATACAAGCAACTGGTCGAAGCCCGCCTGGGCCTGAACTTCGAGCAGTTCACCCGTGCGGTGATGCTGGCCCAGAGCGAGTTCGGCGCGTTTCTCAAGGCCGACGACAAAGACCGCAGCGAGTTGCTGGAAAAGCTCACCAACACCGCGATCTACACCCGTCTGGGCCAGCGTGCCTTCAGCAAGGCACGCGAAACCGGCGAGGCACACAACGCCTTGAAAGAACGCGCCAGCCATCTGCTGCCGATGGCTGCCGAGGCCCGTGCCGAGCTCGACCAGCGCCTGGAGCAGGCGCAACAGCAGTTCAAGGCCGACCAGGCCGGCGAGCGCCAGCTGGAGCAGCAACGCAACTGGCTGAATGAACAACGCCAGCTACAGGCCCAATACACCGAAGCCAGCACCACGCTGCAGGCCGCCGAACTGGACTGGCAACAGCTGGCCGAACCACGCCTGGACCTGGCACGCCTGGAGCGCCTGGCCCCACAGCGTCACCAGTTCCACCGCCGACAGGACCTGAGCGCACAGCTGGCGCCAGTGGCCGCGAAAATTACCGAACAGCAACAGCAGCAAGCCGAACTGCAGGTGCGCACCCGCGAACTCGAACAGGCGCTGGACACTGCGCGCCAAGCGCTTGCCGACCGCCAGGCCGAGCACGGCGAGAACGCGCCGCGCCTGCGCCAGGCCTTTGCCGCCCAGGATACGCTGGCACGCCTGGACCAGGAGCTGGCCGCCCAGCGCAGCATCAACCAGCAGGCGCAACAGCAGGTCGCTGACGGCCAGCAGCAACTGCAGCAGCTGGAAGACAACCAGCAGCGCAGCGTGCAACAACTGGCGCTGATCGACACCGCGCTTGCCGACAGCCAGCACCTGGCGGGCCTGGCCAATGCCTGGCACGCCTACCTGCCGCAATTGAAACAGGTGATGCTGATCGGTGGCCGCCTGACCAAGGGCCGAGAAGAGCTACCCGGCTTGCAGGCCCAGGCCAGCCAGGCCAATGCGCACTTGCAGGCCGAGCGCGACGCCTACGACCTGTTGTTCCGTGAAGCCAAGGCCGAACCCCAGGCCCTGGCCGAGCAGATCGACCTGCTCGGCGGCATGCTGCAGGACAACCGCAAACAGCAGCGCGCCGTAGAGGAAATGTCACGCCTGCACGGCCGTGAACAGGAGCTGCGTCAGCAGCTGGATGCCCTGCGCGAACGCCAGCAGCAGGCCATGCTGCAACGCCAGCAACTGATTACCGAAGGCACTGCCGCCAAGGCCGAGCTGGAGGCCGCCGAACAGGCGTTGATGCTCACCCGTCAACTGCTGGAACGCCAACGCCTGGCACGCAACACCAGCGTCGAAGAACTGCGTAACCAACTGCGTGACGGCGAACCCTGCCCGGTCTGTGGCAGCGCCGAACACCCGTTCCATCAGCCAGAAGCGCTGCTGCAGAGCCTTGGCCGCCATGACCAGGCCGAAGAGCACGCCGCGCAGAAGCAGGTCGAAACGCTCAACAGCAAGCTGGTGGAGCTGCGTACCCAGCTGGGTGTGGTCAATGCCCAGCTCAAGGACTTCCAGCAACAGCAGCAGCAACTGGGCGAACAGTTGCAACCGCTGGTGGCTCAGGTACAGGCACACAGCCTGTGGCCAGCCCTCGCCCCGCAGGACGACAAGGCCCGTAGCGCCTGGCTCGACAGCCAGCTGCGTCGCCTGGATGAAGAAATCAGCCAGGACGAGAAACGCCAGAGCGCCCTGCTCGCCCTGCAACGGGACGCGGCCCGCCTCAACCAGCAATTGCAGGCTGCCCACGACGCCCAACAACAGGCCCAGCGCCACCTGGAGCAACAGCACCAGGCCCTGGCCAACGACGAGCAGCTGTTGCAGCAAGGCCTGAACGACCTGGCCGGCGTACTACCAGAGGAAGCGCTCAAGGCCCTCAAAGACGACCCGGCCAATGCCTTCCTCGCCCTCGACCAACAGATTGCCCAGCGCCTGCAGCAACTGGAACAGCGCAAGGACGAACAGGAAGAACAGCAAGCCCGGCAAGCCCAGCTGGACAAACTGCGCGATCAGCAACAGGCGCGCGTGCAAGGCCTGCAGCAGTTGCAACACAAGCTCGCTGCCCTCGACGAACAGCGCCAGCAGGCCCAGGCGTCGCTCGGCGAGCTGCTTGGCGAACATGCCAGTGCCGAAGCCTGGCAGCAGCATATGGAAGCCACGCTGGAACAAGCCCGCGCCCTCGATGCCGACACCGCCCAGCGCCTGCAAGATCTGCGCACCCAAGGCGTGCAACTGGCCAGCGAGCTCAAGGCCAATACCCAGCAACAACAGGCACTGGATGCCGAATGCCAACAGTTGCAGGCCCAGATCGCCCAGTGGCGCAGCGAGCATCCTGAACTGGACGATGCCGGCCTCGATCGCCTGCTGGCCATGGATGACGCGCAAGTCAATGAATTGCGCCAGCGTTTGCAAGGCGCGGAAAAAGCCATCGAGCAGGGCCGCGTCCTGCTGCAGGAGCGCGAACAGCGCCTGCAGCACCACGCTGCGCAGATGACCGTGGAAACCACGGTCCAGGCCCTGGAGCAAGCCTTGGCCGAACTGCGCGAACGCCTGGCAAGCCACGAGCAGCAATGCGCCGAATTGCGTGCACAACAGGCCGACGACCAGCGCCGCCAGCAGGCCCACCAGGCGCTGGCGGCAGAAATCGAACAGGCCCACCAGCAGTGGCAACGCTGGGCCCGCCTCAATGCCCTGATCGGTTCGGCCTCCGGTGATGTGTTCCGCAAGATCGCCCAAGGCTACAACCTTGACCTGCTGCTGCACCACGCCAACGCCCAGCTACGTCAGCTGGCCCGTCGCTACCGCCTCAAGCGCGGCGGCAGCGCCCTTGGCCTGCTGGTGCTGGACACCGAGATGGGCGACGAGCTGCGTTCGGTGCACTCGTTGTCGGGCGGGGAAACCTTCCTGGTGTCGCTGGCCCTGGCCCTGGGCCTGGCGTCGATGGCGTCCAGCACCTTGCGTATCGAGTCGCTGTTCATCGACGAAGGTTTCGGCAGCCTCGACCCCGAGTCGCTGCAACTGGCAATGGACGCCCTCGACGGCTTGCAAGCCCAGGGTCGCAAAGTGGCGGTGATCTCCCACGTACAGGAAATGCACGAGCGCATCCCGGTGCAGATCCAGGTGCGGCGCCAGGGTAATGGCCTCAGTGACGTGGAGGTGTGCGGGTGATCCTCTACTCGTTCCGCCGCTGCCCGTGGGCCATGCGTGCGCGCCTGGCCCTGCGCTATGCCGGCTGCGAGGTGGAGATCTGCGAAGTGGCGATGAAGAACAAGCCGGCAGAGTTGCTGGCCTTGTCGCCCAAGGGCACGGTACCGGTGCTGGACACCGGTGCCGAGGTACTGGAAGAGAGCCTGGACATCATGCGCTGGGCGCTGACGCAGAACGACCCGCAGGACTGGCGGCTACAGGCCAACCCTGCGGCTGCGCAGCAGGCTGAAACGCTGATTGCGCGCAATGACACCACGTTCAAGGCGCACGTGAACCTGTACAAGTATGCTGAACGTTACCCGGAGCATTCCCGCGAGCATTACCGCCAGCAGGCCGAGGTCTGGCTGGCGGAGCTCGAAGGCTTGCTGGCGGGGCGGGCTTACCTGCTGGCCGACCACCCGAGCATGGCCGATGCCGCGTTGCTGCCCCTGATGCGCCAGTTTGCCGGAGTGGAACCGCAGTGGTTCGCCGAGGCGGCTTATCCGCGCGTGCGGCGCTGGCTGGAGGGGTGGCTGGCTTCGGAGCTGTTCAAAGCGATCATGATTCGCTGAACAGACACTTGGCTACAAATGGGGGCCGTAGGCACGGGTTCACCCGCGAACACCGGCGCAGCCGGTGCCATGCAACGCGTCGCCTGCTTCGCGGGTAAACCCGCTCCTACGACGGCCTGTGTCCATCACCGATCTGTGTGTAGGAGCGGGTTTACCCGCGAATACGGTGGCGGCGGCAACAGTGAACGGCGGGTGAAAATTGGCCAGCAGGACCGGCCCTTTCGCGGATAAATCCACTTCTTGCAGTGTGTGTCTGGCCAGTTCGCCTATGGGCGAACCCTCCCAACCCCTTAATCGATAAACTTCAGGTCCGAAGGCGCGTCCTGCGCCATGGTCTGCACGGTCTCCCCCAACTCGCCAGTCAAGAGATCACGGCGCATGACCACGATCTGGTTGCTCTTCTGGTTGGCCACCAGCAGGAAATTGCCGCTAGGGTCCAGGGCAAACTCGCGGGGGTGGTCGCCTTCCACGGAGCGGCGCTGCACGAACGTCAACTGGCCGTCATTCTTGCCAACCGCAAACACCAGGATTTCATTCGCCGTGCCACGGTTGCTCACGTACAGAAAGCGGCCGTCCGCCGACAGGTGCAGGCCTCCCGCTGCCTTGGCCGCTGCATCCTGCTGCTCGGTCAGCGGCAGGCGTTGGCGCTCAAGCAAAGCAGCGTCCTCGACGTCGAACATCACCACTTCGCCACTCATTTCCAACGTCAGGTAAGCGTGCTGGCCCTTGGCGTCGAACAGCAGGTGACGGGGCCCACTGCCTGGCGGCAAGGCCACCGAGGCCGGGATTGCCGGGCTCAACGGTTTGTCCACACTGGCGCCGTCGTAGCGGTAGATGAATACCTTGTCTGCGCCCAAGTCGCAGGCATAGACATGCTGGCCATCGGGCGACAGCACCAGTGCATGCACATGGGCACCGGCCTGGCGCTCGGGGTTGACGCCACTCGCCTTGTGCCGGGCCTGTTGCACCACGGCCTTGAGCTTGCCGTCCCTGGCCACCGGGATTACCACCAGGCTGCCGCCGGGGTCAGGCTTGACCGCGTAGTTGGCCACGAACAGATAACGCTGGTCACGACTGAGGCTGGCGTGAGTCGGTTCGTCACCTTGGGTGGCCACCTGGTTGAGCGGCTTGATTTCGCCCTTGGTGCTGACGCTGAAACTGCTCGCATGGCCACCCGGGGTTTCATTGACCACGAACAGCTGGCGCTGGTCGGCCGACAGCACAAGCCAGGAAGGATTGACACTCTTGACCACTTGTTGCGGTGTGGGGTCGATGCGGCCGGCCTTGTCGTCGAACAGGTAGCGGTAGATACCCTGGCTGGCGCCATCGGTGTAGCTGCCCACCAGCAACGTCGAGGCGTGGGCGTGGATAGTCAGGCTCATCAGGCTAGCGGTCAGCAGGGTCGTCCAGGTCCGGTTCATCTTGGTCATCATCCGGGGCGCGAAAGGCACTCATACAGACTAGCCGATGCGCGCCGTTGGCATCGTCGAGTTGCCACTCGTCTCCGGTGGCGATGGCGGCAGCGATTTGCTCAGGGGTGAACGACCAGCGACGCAATTGGCGGCCGTCCATGCATTCGACAGTGAGGCCGGCTTCATCAACGGTGAAATCGAAGGCGTGCAGGCCGTCGATCAAAAGCATATCGCAGGACTGCAGGGCGGTAGCGAGGGGGGACATAGGGGTACCCATCTGAAATGAGCTGGCAGTATAACCGTGGGGCCGCAATGCGGCCCCCTCCAATCAATGGGCGAAGATCGACCCACCCTCCTTGCCCACCATCTTCTCAGGCTTGATCAGGAACCGCGCCAATGCCGGTAGCAGCCACAGCGCACCAAACATGTTCCAAAGCAGCATGAAGGTCAGCATCAGGCCCATGTCCGCCTGGAACTTGATCGCCGAGAAGATCCAGGTGCATACGCCAATCGCCAGGCACAGCCCGGTGAACAGCACCGCCTTGCCGGTCGAGCGCAGGGTCTGGTAATACGCCTCCTGCAACGGCAAACCGGCACGCAGGAAGCTTTCCAGGCGGCTGTAGATATAGATGCCATAGTCCACGCCAATGCCCACCCCCAACGCCACCACCGGCAAGGTCGCTACTTTCACCCCGATACCCATGTAGGCCATCAACGCGTTGCCCAGCACCGAGGTCAGCACCAGGGGCAGCACGATGCACAGCGTGGCGGCGAACGAGCGGAAGGTGATCAGGCACATCACGGCCACGCAGATGTACACCAGGATCAGGATGGTCAGCTCGGCCGACTTGATCACTTCGTTGGTCGCTGCCTCGATACCGGCGTTGCCCGCCGCCAGCAGGAACTGCAGGCCTTCCTTGTCATGGCTGTCGGCAAATGCCTTGGCCACGGCGGTGACGCGCTCCAGCGTTTCAGCCTTATGGTCATTGAGGAACACCAGCACGGGTGCCAATGAGCAGTCGCCGTTGTAAAGGCCGTCGGCCCGGGCGATGGAGTTGTTGAGGATGTCCGGGTTACGCGACAGGGTTTCCCATTTCAGGCTGCCCTCGTTCATGCCCTTGATCACCTGCTTGGAAACGGTGACCAGGGAAATCGCCGACTGCACGCCTGGGGTGTTTTCCATGGTCCACATCAGCTCGTCGATCGGCGCCATGGTCGAATGGACCGAGCACTTCTCCGACGGCGTCTTGACCATGATCACCAGCACATCGGAACTGGTCGAGTAGTTGCTGATGATGAAGTTGTTGTCCTGGTTGTAGCGCGAGTCGGGGCGCAGCTCCGGTGCGCCCTGGTCGAGGTCGCCGATCTTCAGGTTCTGGCTGTACCACAGGCCACCGGCGAAGGCGAGCAGCGCCAGCACCACCGACACCGGCGCCACCTTGGCACTGGCGAAGTTCGACAACAGGCGCCAGAACGGGTGCTCGCAGGTCGCGTCTTTCTTGCTGCGCTCGATAGCCTTCTTGCTGATGCCGACATAGGAGATGGCCACCGGCAACAGGATCAGGTTGGTGAACACGATCACCGCCACACCGATGGAGGCGCCGATGGCCAGTTCGCGAATCACCCCGATGTCGATGATCAGCAGGGTAATGAAGCCCACTGCGTCGGCAAGGATGGCGATCATTCCCGGCAGGAACAACTGACGGAATGTGCGCCGGGCAGCGGTAAGGGCGTTGTCGGCATCACTCGACTGCAGGGCGATGCCGTTGATCTTCTGCACCCCGTGGGAAATGCCGATGGCGAAGATCAGGAACGGCACCAGCATCGAGTACGGGTCCAGGCCAAAGCCTACCGCATGCATCAGCCCCAGTTGCCAGACCACCGCCACCAGCGTGGTGATGAGCACGGCGACAGTGCTGCGGATGCACCAGGTGAACCAGTACAACAACACCAAGGTGATCACCAGGGCGACGCCGAAGAACATCGCCACCATCACCAGGCCATCGATCAGGTCACCGACCTTCTTGGCAAAGCCGACGATGTGGATTTTTACATTGGGGTTCTGCGCCTGGAACTTGTCGCGGATCTTCTCTTCCAGCAGGTGAGAGAACTGCTGATAGTCCAGCTTCACCTGTTTGCCCGGGTCCTGCGGGTCGGGGTAGCTCTCCAGCAGCGGCACGTCGACGATGCTGGACTTGAAGTTGTTGCCTACAAGACGCCCCACCTGGCCTGACTTGAGCACGTTGTCGCGCAGGGTATCGAGGCTGTCCTGCGACCCGTTGTAGGTGTTAGGGATGACCTCGCCACCGGAAAAACCCTCTTCGGTGACCTCGCTCCAGCGCACGCTGGGGCTCCACAGTGACTTCAGCCCGGCCCGGTCGACACCGGGGATGTAGAACACCTCGTCATGGATCTGACGCAGGGTCTCCATGTAGTCCTTGTCGAAGATGTCACCGTTCACCGCCTCCACCGAGATGCGCACGGTGTTGCCGAGGTTGGCCAGGTCGTTGCGGTGCTCCATCATCTGCTCGATGAACGGGTGCTGCAGCGGGATCATCTTCTCGAAGCTGGTGGACGGGCGAATCTGCGTGGCCTGCCAGAACAGGAAAATGCTGACCAGCACGCACACGGCGATGACCACTGGGCGGTTGTTGAAGATCAGGCGTTCGAGCAGCGTGGCTTTATCCTGGTGATGCGGGTGCATGGTAATGCTCTCCCTGCTGGTCATGGGCGCACCTCCGGAGCAGGCTGATCAGCCCCTTCGGCGCTGGCCAGGTGCACACCACCCTGCCCCACCAGCAGCAGGCCGCCGTTGGCCAGGCCACTGACGCCGGCCAGGGCCAGGCGGTCGGCGCGGTTGTACACGCTGAAGGTCTGGCCGTCGTCCGTGCTGCGCAGCACGCTGCCACCATTGCCGACCAGCACCAGGGTGCCATCATCGACAAGCGTAGCGCCTGCCAGGCCGAACTCCAGGGTACCGCGCGCGGCCTTGAGTTCGATCGGCTGCCAGCTGTCACCGAAGTCGCTGGAGCGGAACAGGTTGCCGCGAAGGCCGTAGGCCAGCAGGGTCTGCGGCCTGGCGGTGCCGATCACGCCGAACAGCGAGCCCTCGTAGGGGCCCTGGACCTTGGCCCAGGTCTGGCCGTTGTCGGTGGAGCGGAACATGCCGCCCTGCTCACCCACGATGAACAGGCCGGCATCGCGCACTTGGGCGATACCGTTCAGGTGCAGCTGGTCCGGGTTGTCCAGCCGCTCGGCCACATCCTGCCAGTGCTGCCCACCATCGGTGGTTTCCAGCAAGGCACCATAGGCCCCCACGGCAAAGCCGTGCTGGGCGTCGAGGAAGGTGACATCGAGCAAGGGTGCTTCACGGGCGAGGTCTTCGAACTGCTTGCTCCAGGTGGCGCCGCCGTCGGTGCTGGCGAGGATCTGCGCGTCATGGCCGACGGCCCAGCCACGCTTGTCGTCGAGGAAAAACACGGCAGTGAGCAATTGCCGGGTGGGTACCCGAGCCTGGGTCCAGGTACTGCCCTGGTCGTCGGAGAACAGAATGTGGCCGCGATCACCCACCACCACCAGGCGCTTGCCGGCATGGGTGGCGTCGATCAACAGGCTTTGGCTGGCCTTGGCCGATTCGGTGGAGTATTGGTCGGCTGCTGCGGCCTGGGCGCTGTCGGCCCACACCCCCAATGCCAGTGCCAGCATCGCGCTGGCTGCCCATGGCCAGGCACCACGCCTGACTGGCGTACGTAACTGTTCCCTCATGACTGCCCCCTTGTTGTGTTCTTGTTGGTGGGTCAATGCATTGCAGGCTTTGCAAAAAGCCTGATCTAGAGGCCTGCAATAGCTTGAGGAGATCGTAGCGGGGATGTTTGCGGGAGTACAACGGGCGGGGTGTTATGTTTTGTTGTCGGCCGGGGAAAGCCGGGGCCGCTGGGCGGCCCTTCGCGGGTAAACCCGCCCAACAAAGGTTACATCCCCCTGTAGGAGCGGGCTCACCCGCGAAGGGCTGCAAAGCAGCCCCAATTCACAAGAATTACGCCAGACTCTTGCTCACAACCTCATACACATCACTGGACAACTCCCCCGAAGCCAGAATGCGCTCCAGCTCACCCTTCATCAGCGCCTGACGCGCATCGTCATACTTGCGCCAGCGTGTCAGCGGCGCCAGTTGCCGCGAGGCAATCTGCGGATTCAGCGCGTTCAGCTCGATCACCAGGTCCGCCAGGAAGCGATACCCGGAGCCATCGGCAGCATGGAAGTTGACCAGGTTCTGCCCGGCAAAGGCACCGATCAGCGCACGCACCTTGTTCGGGTTCTTCAGGGTGAAGGCCGGGTGCTGCATCAACGCCTTGACCCGCGCCAGCCCGCCCGGCAGCGTGCTGGCCGCCTGCACGCTGAACCATTGGTCCATGACCAGCGGGTTGTCCTTGAAGTGCTCGGCAAACGCCTCCAGCGCTTTGGCGCGCTCGGCCTCGAACGGCGAGTTGACCAGTACCGCCAGCGCGGTAAGGCGCTCGGTCATGTTGTCGCAGTGCTCGAACTGCTCCAGGGTCGCCTCCAGCACCTGTTGCTTGCCACTCTGCATCAGGTACGACAGGGCGATGTTCTGCAGGCTGCGGCGGGCAAAGTGCTCGGCCGAGGCCACATAGGCAGTGCTGCGCGACTCTTCACGGTGGGCCTGGTAACGCGCCCACAGGGCGTCGAACAGGTGTTCGGCGATCTGCTGGCGTGCGAACTCGCGGGCGGCGTGGATGGCGTCGACGTCGGCCACCTGGCTGATCTCGGTAAGGTACGCCTCACCTGGCAGCGAGAGCATTTCGGCCACCATGGCCGGGTCCAGCGATACATTGCCCAGCACAGTGCCCAGGGCGGTGATCAGGCGCTGGTCGAGCTTCAGGGCTTCGCCGCGTTGATGCTGGCCGATCAGTTCCTGCAGTACCTGCACCGACAGCTGCTGGCCCGCTTCCCATCGGTTGAAGCCGTCGCTGTCGTGCTGCATCAGGAACATCAGCTGGTCGCGGTCATACGGGAAGCTCAGCTTCACCGGGGCGCTGAAGCCACGCAACAGCGACGGCAGCGGCTTGGCCTGGATGCCCTGGAAGGTGAAGGTTTGCTCGGCATCGGTTACCGACAGCACGCGGCTGGTTCCTTGAGCACCGTCTTCGCCAGCCAGTTGCAGCGGCAGGTCGTTGCCGTCGGCATCCAGCAGGCCCAGCTCCACCGGGATCACGAACGGCAGTTTCTCGGCCTTGTCCGGGGTCTGCGGGCAGCTCTGGCGGAACGTCAGGCTGTAGGTCTGCGCGGCGGCGTCATACGCCTCGCTGACCTCCAGGCGTGGGGTGCCCGCCTGGCTGTACCAGCGCTTGAACTGGGTAAAGTCGACGCCGTTGGCGTCTTCCATGGCCTTGATGAAGTCGTCGGTGGTTACCGCCTGGCCATCGTGACGTTCAAAGTACAGGTCGCTGCCCTTACGGAAGCCTTCGCTACCCAACAGGGTACGGACCATGCGCACCACTTCGGCGCCCTTCTCGTAGACGGTCAGGGTGTAGAAGTTGGAGATTTCGATGAAGCTTTCCGGGCG
This sequence comes from Pseudomonas sp. CGJS7, assembly GCF_036961695.1. NCBI lineage: Bacteria > Pseudomonadati > Pseudomonadota > Gammaproteobacteria > Pseudomonadales > Pseudomonadaceae > Pseudomonas > Pseudomonas sp. CGJS7. Next base: position 50,185 of record NZ_JBAMDI010000022.1, read on the forward strand.
CACCGGGTGGGCCATGGGGCCCGCGTCTTCGGCGAACTGGTGGGTGCGCAGGTAGGCGACGTCTTCGATGCGCTTGACCGTGCGCGAGTTCATGTCGGCACTGAACTCGGCATCGCGGAATACCGTGAAGCCTTCCTTCAGCGACAGCTGGAACCAGTCACGGCAGGTGACACGGTTGCCCGACCAGTTGTGGAAGTACTCGTGGGCGACCACCCCTTCGACGCGCTGGTGCGCAGCATCGGTGGCGGTTTCGGCACGGGCCAGCACACAGCTGGAGTTGAAGATGTTCAGGCCCTTGTTTTCCATGGCGCCCATGTTGAAGTCATTGACCGCAACAATCATGAAGATGTCCAGGTCGTACTCGCGGCCATAGACTTCTTCGTCCCAGCGCATGGACTTTTTCAGGCTGACCATGGCGTGGTCGCACTTGTCGATGTTCTCGGGCTCGACGTAGATGCGCAGGGTCACCTCACGGCCGGACTGGCGGGTGAAGCTGTCTTCAACGCACCACAGGTCACCGGCCACCAGGGCGAACAGGTAGGCCGGCTTCATGAACGGGTCTTCCCAGGTCGCCCAGTGGCGGCCATCTTCGGCCGGCCCGCTGCCGATCGGGTTGCCGTTCGACAGCAAGACCGGGTAGCGATGCTGCTCGGCGATGACCGTGGTGGTGAAGGTGCTCATCACGTCCGGGCGGTCGAGGTAGTAGGTGATCTTGCGGAAGCCCTCGGCCTCGCACTGGGTGCAGAACATCTTGCCCGACTTGTACAGGCCTTCCAGGGCGGTGTTGCTTTCCGGGTGGATCTTCACGCTGGTATCGAGGGTGAAGCGCTCGGCCTTGGGCTGCACGGTCAGGCTGTCGGCGTCGAGCTGGTAGTCGCCTGGCTGCAGTTCCTGGTCATCCAGCGAGGCGCGCAGCAGTTCCAGCTGCTGGCCATCGAGTTCCAGTGGCGGCAGGCCGGCTCCGCGTGCCGGGTTGCGACGCATGACCAGTTGCGCGTGAACCAGCGTGTGGTCCTCGAACAGCTCGAAGGTCAGGTGCGTCTCGTCGATCAGGTACTCCGGCGCCTGGTAATCCTTGAGGTAGATCACTTGCGGTTGTTCGGTACGCATGTGCAGGTCCTTTTTACTGGAGCACGGCCAACTGGTAGGCCGTGTACTTGCGAATATTGATCACACCGGTGTCGAAGATCAGGTACTGGCCCTTGATGCCCAGCAGCGTGCCCTCGGCCACCGGGTCCTTGTCGAGGTTGAAGCTGGTAATCTTCTTCGGGTACGCCTCGACCGGGTAGTTCATCTGCACCACTTCGGCGTCCGGCAGCGGCTGGATCGCCTGCAGGCCAAAGCGCCCCTGCAGCTCGCGCAGGCCGTCGGCGCAGGCTTCGAAGACCTGCTCCCGGATGGCCGGCAGGTCGAGCACCTCGGCATCGCCCTTGAGCAGCGCGCGCCAGTTGGTCCGGTCCGGCACCTGGCTACGCAACACGTCTTCAACCAGGCCCGATTGCTGCCGGGTGGCCACGCGCATGATCGGCAACGCCTGGCTGGCGCCCTGGTCGAGCCAGCGGGTGGGCAGCTGGGTGGCACGGGTGATGCCGACCTTGATCCCCGACGAATTGGCCAGGTAGACGACGTGGTCGGTCATGCAGAACTGTTCGCCCCACGACGGCTCCCGGCAGGTGCCGGCGTCGTAGTGGCATTTTTCCGGGGCCATGATGCACACGTCGCACTGGGCCAGCTTGGTCATGCACGGGTAGCAGTAACCCTGGCTGAAGCTGGTCTTGGTGCGCTTGCCGCAATGGCTGCAATGAATGGCGCCGAGGTATTCCAGGCGCAGGCGCTGGCCGATCATGGGGTTGACCGGCACCTGGGTGTCATCCAGGCGGAAGCTGTACTGCACCACCGGTGCCTGCAGGCTTACGGCCATCTTGCTCAACGAGCCACGTGCGAGTTCGATCAATGTACCGAGTCCGACTTGAACAGAATGTTGGCGATGGGCGCGGACTTCGACGCACATTCCTGTGGGCCCATGTAGCCGGTGCGCTGGTCTTCGGGCAGGTTCTTCATCTCCCAGGCGATGACCGCCTGCAGCGACAGCTCTTTCTGCTCGGCGGTGAGCTTGCGGCCGTCGGACCATTTGCCGATTTCCACCGCCAGTTTCAGGCTCTGGTAGATTTCCGGGGTGATGTTTTCAATCATTTGCGCGAAAGTGGACATAGTGTCTCCTGATTCAAGCCGACAGTTTACGCCGGGCCAGCGCCCCACCCAAGAGCCCGGTCAGGCATCCGATGAGCAGCCCGCCGACGTGGGCGGCATTGGCGATCTGGCCAAGGCCGAGCGTACCGACCACGCCGGTCAGGCATACCACCAGCCAGATCAGCATCATCACCAGCACGCCCTTGGGCAGGTTGAAGTAACGGTCGGGCGCCAGCCACTGGTACAGCCAGATATGCCCGAGCAGGCCGTACAGCACGCCGGACAGGCCGCCAAACAGGCTCGGCCCGCTGGTGTAGTGCTGGGCCAGGTTGGACACTAGGCTGAACAGCAGGGTCAGGCCCAGCAACGCCCACGGGCCCTGGCGCAGTTCGATGCGTTTGCCCAGCTCCCAGTACCACAGGCTGTTCATGGCCAGGTGCAGCACACCGAAATGCAGTAGCATGGGCGATACCAGGCGCCACCACTGGCCTTCATCCAGGCTTTGCGCCAACGGGCTGAAGTACAGGTAGTCGCCCTGGACACGGAAGTCGAGGAAGGTGAACCAGCTGATGGTGGTGAAGTTGTCGCCAAGGCCCGTGAGGCCGGCGACGATGAAGCACAGCAGCAGGGTCAGGGTGGTGATCTTGCAGGCCTTGGCCTGGGCTGCCAGGGAAGGTTGTGTGGGGGCATTCGCCGGTGACCCCGCCCCTACAGGGTCGGCGGTGGCCGGCAGGTCGGCATTGCCGTCGGGGTAGCGCTGGTAGAGCTGCAGCACATCTTCGGCCAGGGTGTCGGGGGCCCAGAGGACTTGGGCATCACCCTCCTCGCTGACCCGGTGCGGCACCTGCAGGCGTTGCAACAGGTGGACGAAGCCGCTGAGGTCGACCGACAGCGGCAGGCGCATCACTTCGATAATGTTCATTGGTTGGCCTGTGGGCGGTCGACGTCGACCCAGACGAACTTGTGTGGGTCGATACGGGTTTCATCATCCAGCCGGTAGGCGACCAGCTTGCCGTAGAGCACGGCGCTGTAGTCCAGGCAGGCCAGGTTGGCGCGGATCGGTGCCGGCCGGCCGCTGCGCCAGTAATGCCCGACGAACAGCATCGGCTGGTCTTCGTCATAGCGCAGCAAGGCGTTCTTCTGGCTGTGGCTGAGCGGGGTGCTGGCCACTTCCTCGGGCAGGGCATCGGGCTGGAACACGATGTCACCGTAGGTTTTCGGGTCTTCTTCCCAGAACTTGGTGCGGAAAAACGCGCGGGTCAGGCCGTCGCCGCCGGTCAGCGTCAGCCCGTCCGGCAGGCGCATGTCGGTACCGCGCAACAGGCGGTTGCACACTGTGTCGGCAAAACTGCCACTGACCGCCGAGGCCTGGATGAAGTGTTCATCGATGCGGCCGTCGGGGTATTGCTGGCGCAGCGGCTCGATCAGCCGCGGGTCCCAGCAGGCGTGCACCAGACGGAAGCGTCCGGCGTCGATGAACAACGGCAGCTGGTAGAACCAGTTGACGAAATCGTGCCAATCGCCGGGGTGCTGGGCAAACTGGGTCAGGGTTTCGTCGATCAGCCGGGCATGCCGCGGCGTGTGTTCGCGGACATAGGCCTTGCCGCTGCCAGGCAGCGCCGGGGTGACCCAGCCCAGGGCATTGTATTCGTGGTTGCCCATGATGCAGAACGCCTGGCCGGCTTCGACCATGTCGTGGACGATGTGCAGCGCCTCGCGAATGCGTGGCCCGCGGTCGACGATATCGCCAAGGAACAGCGCCTGACGTCGCGGGTGGCGCCACACGCCGGCCACGCGCTTGTATCCGAGGGCGTCGAGCAGGCGTTCAAGGGTCAGTGCACAGCCGTGCACGTCGCCGATGATGTCAAAACTTCGCGCCGGATCGAGCATCAGTCGTCACTGCTCCCCAGGCGGCTGCCCCAACCCAGTTTGGTGCGGCAGACCTCGTAGTAATTGTGGTCCAGCGGGTGGATCAGGCGCAGCTTCTGCGGCTTCTTGCTGACCGTGATGGTGTCGCCGGGGGCACAGGTGAAGTGGTTCTGACCGTCACAGGACACCTGCGGGTAGATCTGCAGGTCCTTGGACACCACGATCTTCAGCTCGCTGTTGCCGTCGACTACGATCGGCCGGCCCGACAAGGTGTGCGGGTACATCGGCACGATGACGATGGCATCGAGCTTGGGGTGCATGATCGGGCCACCGGCCGACAGCGCATAGGCGGTGGAGCCGGTGGGGGTGGCGACGATCAGGCCGTCGGCCTTCTGGCTGCAGACGAACTGGCCGTCGATGTAGATCTCGAACTCGATCATGCGCGTGGACTTGCCCGGGTGCAGCACCACGTCGTTCAGCGCATCGCCCTGGCCGATGGCCTCGTGGTGGCGACGCACCTCGGCCTGCAGCAGGAAACGGTTTTCTACCAGGTAGTGGCCGTCGAGCACTTCGGCGACCTTCTGTTCCAGCTCGTCGGGACGGATGTCGGTGAGAAAACCCAGGTTGCCACGGTTGATACCCAGCACCGGAATGTTGTGCCGGGCCAGCGCACGGGCAGCGCCCAGCAGGCTGCCGTCGCCGCCGACCACGATGACCAGGTCGCAGACCTCGCCCAGCAGCTTGCGGGTGGACGTCTGCAAGCCATGGCCGGGCAGCACTTCGGCAATGGTGTCCTCGAGGATCACGTGCAGGTGGCGATCGAGGAGGAATTTTTTCAGTCGGCGAATGGTGTCGAGCACCTGCGAGCTGCCAAGGCGACCGATGATACCGATATTGCGAAATTGCTCCATGGGGCTCCTGCAAGGCTCTGCGGCGGGTGACGATGCGCCGATTATGGGCGAAACCACCGGGCAGCGGCAAACCGGCTATGCTCGCAGGATGACGCCATTCGCCCAGCTTCACGACCTGCCCCGACAACTGCAGCACTCCACCGTGCGTGACCTGGCATGGGCCTTGTTGTCGCCGCCCCTGCTCAGCGCCCCACCCTGCCCCCAGCGACACCCGCTGGCGGGCAGCCTGTGGGCGCAGCAGCCGCAACGCCTTGAACAATGGTTGCGGGCCCTGGATGCCGATGACCGACCGTTGCGCGCCTGGCTGGCGCAATTGGGCAGCCGGCGCCTGGGGCATTACTACGAACGCCTGTGGCAATTTGCCCTGGGCCAGGCGCCAGGCATCGAGCTGCTGGCCGCCAACCTGGCGATTCGCGACGGCGGGCACACCCTGGGCGAGCTCGACGTGGTGCTGCGCGACCGCGACGGCGTGCACCACCTGGAACTGGCGATCAAGCTGTACCTGGGCCCGGAAGACGCCGGGCACGATCCCCATGCCTGGCTGGGGCCAGGTTGCCATGACCGGCTGGGGACCAAGCTTGCGCACCTGGCGGGGCACCAGTTGCCCATGTCCAAGGGGGCGCACAGCCGTCAGGCGCTGGCGCAGCTAGGGGTGGAGCAGGTGCAGGCGCAAATGTGGCTGGGTGGTTACCTGTTCTATCCACGGCCTGGGCATGCCGAGGCGCCGCAGGGCGCCAACCCGCAACATTTGCGTGGGCGCTGGCTTCGTCGGCGGGACTGGGTGATGGCCGAGGGCGAGCGTTGGCAGCCGCTGCAGCGGCATGCCTGGCTGGCGCCGGCAAGGGTGGAGTCAGGTGAGTGCTGGCAGGCGGAGCAGTTTGCAGCCTGGCTGCATGTGCTGGAGCAGCAGGCACCGGCGCAGTTGCTGGTACGACTGGTGCCTGATGCCGAGGGTGCCTGGCAGGAAGCAGAGCGGGTGTTTCTGGTGGCTGATGACTGGCCGTATCTGCCCGGTAACTGATGTCGCCTGTTCCGGCCCCTTCGCGGGCACGCCCGCTCCCACAGTCCAACTGCACAGGCTTCCAAGACTGTGCAGTACCTGTGGGAGCGGGCGGGCCCGCGAAGGGGCCGGTGGCTGGCAACACATTTTTCACAGACCTGGCGCAAAGATCTGTTTCCGGTAGCCATTAAAATGACTCCTGAGCGCCAGCAAGAGCGCCATTCAGACCTGATGACGAGGACCAATCATGGTTTCATCCCCCACCACCACCCATTACGCGCGCCTGTCCATCGCCCTGCATTGGCTGATGCTGGTGCTGCTGGCCGCTGTCTATGCCCTCATCGAACTGCGTGGCCTGTTCCCCAAGGACAGCGCCGAACGCAACCTGATGAAGGACCTGCACTTCATGCTCGGGCTCAGCGTGTTCGTGCTGGTCTGGCTGCGCCTGGCCATGCGCCTGAGCCGCCCGACTCCGCCCATCGTGCCCAAACCACCGGCCTGGCAGACCGGCCTGGCGCACCTGATGCACCTGGCACTGTACCTGATGATGATCGGCCTGCCGCTGGCCGGCTGGCTGATCCTCAGTGCCGCCGACAAACCGGTGCCGTTCTTTGGCCTGGAGCTGCCCCATCTGATCGGCCCGAACCCGGACCAGGCCAAGTTCATCAAAGGCTGGCATGAGCGTATTGGCAGCTGGGGCTACTGGCTGATCGGCCTGCATGCACTGGCCGGGCTTTACCACCACTATGTGCAGCGCGACAACACGCTGTTGCGCATGCTGCCCTACAAGTAACCGCGTCGCCCCTGCAGGCCACCCGTGTGTACGAAGATCAGGCGGCTGCCGGGCTTGAACAGCCCGGCAGCGACCTGATCACGCAAGGCCAGCAGAGCCTTGCCGGTATAGAGGGCTTCGAGCGGCACGCCAGTGCGCTGCTCGCAGTCGGCGATGAACGTCAGTAGCTCATCGTCGAACTTCCCGAAACCGCCACGGCAGGCGTCGTGTAGCTGGTAGCCGTGCGTGCCGGCCAGTGCTGCCACCGTCTCCGGCACCCCATGATCCCTGGGCACTGCCAGCGCGCCATGTACGGCATGTGCACCCGCCTCGGCCAGTACAAGGCCGGCCAAGGTAGTCCCCGTTCCGGCAGCCAGCCACCAGGCGTCATGGTCCGACCAGCCCAATCCCGCGATCTGCGCGCGCGCCTGCTGCATGATCAGCGCGCAGCCCTGCGCACCGGCCAGCCCGCCGCCCCCTTCGGGGATACAGTGCCAGCCTGGGTAGCGGGCCTGCCAGGGGGCCCAGAATCCTGGCTCGTTGCGCGCACGGTAGCCGCCGTAGCCTAGCCAATGCAGTTCCATGCCCAGCGCCTGCAGGTCACGCACGGTTGGCGTGTCCTGGGCATGGCCGCGTAGCAGGCCGACGGTGGCGAAGCCGAAACGCTTGCCGGCAGCGGCCAAGGCGTGCAGATGGTTGGAATGGTTACCGCCGAGGCTGATCAGGCCTGGAGCATTGCTGGCGCCGGCCTGTTGCAGGTGGTGGCGTAGTTTGAACCACTTGTTGCCGCTGATCAGCGGGTCGATCAGGTCCAGGCGCAGAATGGCGGCCTGGACCTGGGCTTGTTCCAGCCAGGGCAAGTCCAGAAACTGCAGGGGGGCTGGGGGGAGGTCGAATACATGCATGGATCGCAGTTTACAGGGTAATCCCGCAAGCGCTTGTAATCGATGAGTCGCCCCCGCCGAGGCATCACAGTGCCAGGGTGGACGCGCATCAGTGGTTCGACACAGGCATCGACGGCCCGGTATAGACCGTCGTAGGAGCGGGTTCACCCGCGAAAGGGCCGGGCCTGCTGGCCAAATTCCACCCGCCGTTCACCGTTGCCACCGCCATCGAATTCGCGGGCATGCCCGCTCCCTCCGGTTACCGTGCAGGTATCGGGCTCACGCAGCCCCGACGCCCTCAGAGTTCAGCCGCCAACCGCGAGCCTTGGTTGATCGCCCGCTTGGCATCCAGCTCGGCCGCCACATCCGCGCCACCAATCAGGTGCACCGACTGCCCCGCCGCCACCAGCCCTTCCTGCAGCTCGCGCAGCGGATCTTGCCCGGCACAGATCACCACGTTATCCACCGCCAGCACTTGCGGTTCGCCGCCGTCCACACGAATGTGCAGGCCGGCATCGTCGATAGCCAGATACTCCACGCTGTTGAGCATCTGCACCCCCTTGTTCTTCAACCCGGTGCGGTGAATCCAGCCGGTCGTCTTGCCGAGCCCGTCACCCACCTTGGATTTCTTGCGCTGCAACAGGTACACCTGCCGCGCCGGGGCATGCGGCTCGGCCTTGATCCCGGCCACACCACCTCGCGCCTGAAGGTGGGTATCGATGCCCCACTCTTTCCAGAATGCCGCTCGGTCCTGGCTGGTGGCCACGCCCTCATGTACCAGGTACTCGGACACATCGAAGCCGATACCTCCCGCGCCAATCACGGCCACCGACTTGCCCACAGGCTTGCGCTCGAGCAGTACGTCCAGGTAGCTGAGCACCTTGGCGTGCTCCACGCCCGCAATGGCCGGGGTACGCGGGGCGATGCCGGTAGCCAGGATGATTTCATCAAAGCCGCCGCCCACCAGTGCCTGCACATCCACACGGGTATTCAGGCGCAGGTCGACGCCCGTGCTTTTGACCTTGTTGCGGAAGTAACGCAGCGTTTCGAAGAATTCTTCCTTGCCCGGCACCCGCTTGGCCACGTTGAACTGGCCACCGATCTCGCTGGCGGCGTCAAACAGGGTCACCGCGTGGCCTCGCTCGGCCGCCACGGTGGCCGCGGCCAGGCCAGCCGGGCCGGCGCCGACCACGGCAATGCGCTTCACCGTACGTACAGGCAAGTAGTTGAGTTCGGTCTCGTGGCAGGCACGCGGGTTGACCAGGCAGCTGGTCAGCTTGCCGCCGAAGGTATGATCCAGGCAGGCCTGGTTGCAGCCGATGCAGGTGTTGATTTCATCCGCGCGACCGGCAGCGGCCTTGTTGACGAAGTCCGGGTCGGCGAGAAACGGTCGGGCCATCGAGACCATGTCCGCATCGCCCTCGGCCAGCACCGCCTCGGCCACTTCCGGGGTGTTGATGCGGTTGGTGGTGATCAGCGGAATGCTCACCACGCCGCGCAACTTGGCGGTGACTTTGCTGAAGGCCGCACGCGGCACTTTGGTGGCGATGGTCGGAATACGCGCCTCGTGCCAACCGATTCCGGTGTTGATCAAGGTCGCGCCGGCCTGCTCGATGGCCTTGGCCAGCAGCTCGATCTCGTCCCAGGTGCTGCCCCCCTCGACCAGGTCGAGCATCGACAGGCGGAAGATGATGATGAAGTTAGGCCCTACCGCACCGCGTACCCGGCTGACGATTTCCACTGCCAGGCGCATGCGGTTTTCATAACTGCCGCCCCAGCGGTCGGTGCGGTGGTTGGTGTGCGCGGCGAGGAACTGGTTGATGAAGTAACCTTCCGAACCCATGATTTCGACGCCGTCGTAACCGGCACGCTGAGCCAGTAGCGCGCAGTTGACGAAGTCGGCGATCTGCTTCTCGATGCCCGCCTCATCCAGCTCTTTGGGCTTGAACGGGTTGATCGGCGCCTGGATCGCGCTAGGTGCCACCTGCCGTGGGCTGTAGGCGTAGCGCCCGGCGTGCAGGATCTGCAGGCAGATCTTGCCACCGGCGGCGTGCACCGCCTCGGTGACGATACGATGCTTTTCGGCCTCTTCCTCGGTACTGAGCTTGACTGCACCGGAATACACCCCGCCTTCATCATTGGGCGCGATGCCGCCCGTGACCATCAGGCCAACGCCACCGCGGGCGCGCTCGGCAAAGTAAGCTGCCATGCGCTCGAAGCCGCCGGGGCGCTCTTCGAGGCCGGTGTGCATCGAGCCCATCAGGGTGCGGTTGCGCAAGGTGGTAAAGCCCAGGTCCAGCGGAGCAAGCAGGTGCGGGTAGCGGTCGGCGGCCATGGAAAGGTCCCCTGATGGCGTGATCACGGATTGCGGGCACCTCACTGGGTGGCGGGCCCCGTCGTTTGTCTGCCTGCGACATTAAACAGCCGTTTGAATTGCCTCAATGATCAAAACTGACAAGTTAATGATCGCAATGAACAGCAGAGGCAGCGACTGTCGGGAAGGCTCCAGAACTTCAGCGCTATAAGGTTCGCCTGGCTTGATCGCCAAACAGTCTCCCCGCGCATTTGCCAGACAACGCGGCTCTGCCAGACTCTTCAAGCACGTTTGATCATCCACCCATGGAACGCGGCGCCTACTCAGTGCGCCCGGAGGGTTCGCTCATGCTGACAAAAGGATGGGACACCATCAGCATCGTTCGCCAGGACAGCGTGAACAGTGACCTGGCAGCCAGCTGGAACAGCCTCGACCACGAATTTTCCTACACCTCGGATGAAGGCTACGCCTGCCACGGGGTGTTCGACTGCTGGTCGGTCATCAACGGTGGCGGCGGTCGCTTGCTGCGCCTGCGCATGCCTATACGCTCAGGTTTTTTCGAGGCCAGTGGTACCAGCCGCTCGCTGGCCGGCGCGGTTGCCATCATCGAGGTCACCCTGTCGCTGTTGCCACAAGGCAACGGCCAGGTGCAGTTGAAGTCGGCCTTCCTGCACAAGGCCGGAGCCACTCAACCCCTGCTGGGCGACGAAGGCGGCTGGCTGCGCGGTATCACCCTGCAAGACCCCGACGGTTCGCTAGGTCCTTTCGCCTCCGTGGTGCTGGACTGTATCTGCACCTACCTGGTCGAGCATCCCCTACAGTTCACCCATACCTTCGCGACCATCAACTTCAGCAAAGCCACTGCCCCGGAATGGGCCAGACCGCGAAAATGTACCTATGCGTACCTCGATTCAGGTTTCCTGGCGATCATGGCCGTATGTACCGAACGCGACATCAGTGGGCTGCCACTGGATATCGATGTGTCGGGTATCAGCCAGGGTGGACAGTCGAGCTACGTGCTGTCTCCACGCATGGTCCTGGAGCATCTGGTACTGCCCGGGCTGCTTCAGCTTTACCAGGGCGCCACGGCGCAGGACTACCGCTTCGACAATACGCAAATGGTCAACATACCGACCTTGCGCATGAAGGCCATCAAATCAGGGGCGATCTGGTACACCCCCGTTGTCTTCGCCGGTTGCAACCCTGCACGAATGCTCGGTGACTTCATCACCGTCGACTATAAGGGCGACTGTGACCTGCACGCAGGTATCGACATGAAGTGGAACGGCTGGCTGAGGATGAAGCTGGTGCTCGATGGCAACACCATCAACTTCGTCAAGCAATCGTCCGACTTCAGAAAGGAAGTGCATATTCCCTGGTACCTGGCCTGGCTATCGCCCATCGTCAGCCTGATCACCCACATCGTCGCCGCTGTGATCTCCGATGACCTGATCAGCGCCATCGCCGCGCGTGGCGGCTCGGTCAAGGCCGACACCATCGATTGCGTGTCCTGGAGCAACGACACGCATACCGCTTCGTCGAGCTACCTCGCCGAGGCCCTTGTCATCAACTACGTGTGACCCCACCAACACAAGGAGCCGTATCATGAGCAATGAAAGCAAGGTCATGCTGTCCGGGTTTGCCCAACCCATCTCGCTGCGCCTCGATCACCTCAATGAAACCGCGCGCCAGACCCTGCGCGAATCGCCCCTGTACCGCAACGCGGCGCTTGTACACAGTTCCGAAGACACCTTGCGCGCCGCGCAACTACTGACCAATGCCGGAACACTGGCCAGTACGGTCACGACCAATGGCTGGGATACCGTGAGCATCTGCCGGGTCTCTGCGCTAAACCAGCGCATCGCCCTGGAAAAAACCTACCCCGCCAGCATAGACGCCGGGGTCGACAGCTTCTCGCTCAAGGCCGACTTCGACGCCTGGTCGATTACCACCGGCGGCGACGGACGCAACGTCAAGGTACGCATCCCCTTCGGCTCAGGGACATACAAGGGCCTGAACGGCAAAACCTACCAGGTCCAGGGAATGTCTGCGGATGTCTACGTCAAGCTCAGCTACTTCCCGGCACCCAATCCAGTATCGGCTTCAGACGGCACGTATGAACTGCAAGTCAACACCCAGGCAACGAACCCGGATGACCCGATCGCTGCGGTGATTGCCCTGAGGGACCCGAACAACGTCTTGAGCGGCATTGACCAGAGCGTGATGCGCGGCGTACTCGAAGACTGGCTGAACCAGCCCGAGAACCTGAAGAAGTTCGACACCCTGTTCAGTACCGTACTGATCAACAACATGGGCAAGGAAAGCGAGGAATTCAAATGGCTGCGGGCCACCTCCATGAGCTATGCCTATACCGACAAGAACAGTGAGGAAAGCAGCATCTTCGGGGTGCTGGCCATGACCAACGAGCGTGACTCCACGGGTTTGCCGAACCAGTTGCCTGCCGTGATGCTGGCTGCGGACAACAATGCCAACTTCCTCATCAGCCGGGAGATCTTCGTCAAGTACCAGTTGCTGGCGGCATTGCCGTTCATCTTCGAGGGTACCACCGCGGCCAACTTCACCCTGGATGCAGCGGGCACATCCATCACTGCCAACGACCTGAAGCTCGACAGCGTCAAGTTTGGAGCCATCACCTATCATCCCGTGGCCGAAAAGTTCGATATCAACTTCGACGAGTCCTATATCCGCACCGAATGCAAGGTACGCACCGATATTTCACCAGGTATCGTGGCCTATACCCGTATCGTCACCAAGCAGACGCTGCAACTGGGCGTCAACGACAAGGGCGAACAGGTGATGGTATATGCCATGGTCGGAGACCCGGATGTCCAGAACACGACAGACATCGCCACCTGGGTGATCGTCACCGAAGCCATTCTGGGCGCGATTGCCGCCGTAGCCACCGCGGTGGCTGGTGGCGTGGGCGGCAAGGTGATGGCGTTGATCGTCGGCATCATCGCAGCGTTGGTGGTGGCCATTGTCAGCATCGTCATCCACGTGATCATCGAGCGCGTGGTGGCGGGTGGGGTAACCAACAACATTCCGTCCATAGCGCCCATGGTCAAAGTGGCGGCGAACCAGGTCAAATGGCCATTCAGTGAACCGGATGCCTTTGTCCTGACCGACATCACCTACTCCGGTGCGCTGATATTCGGTGGCTCGCTGAAGTTGCTCGAGAAATTCTGCATCCAGGACAAACGTCTCGCCCTGGCGACGCTGGCCGCCTGACCCTGCCAACACAACCCCGGGCTCAACGCCCGGGGTTCGTTGCACGCCCATCGCCATTCCTTTGGTATGATCAAAAGTCGATTGTGCATGGATCCATGCAGTGCGCTGCTCAAACCGATCACAAGGCGCGAGATTGCGGCTGCATCGCTCCGTATGGCCACTCCACTTTTAGCGAATACCCACGCTTGATGCGAAAACTCCTGGCAAGCGCCCTGGCGCTGGTGATGATCGCCGCCCTCTGCGGCTATGGCTTCTGGACCCAACAGCGCCCGGAAGGCCACTACCTGTCCGACCTGCGCATCGAGCTGGCGCTTAACCATGGCGTGCCGGGCGAGCACGGCAACCTGCTCGGTGTCGAACCACTGCTGTACCCGGGCGACTATCAGAACCTGCAACGCCTGCACCGCAAGCTCGCAGCCTACCTGGAGCAAGCCCGCGCCCAAGGCCTGGTGAACCCGCGCACGGTGGTGGTGCTGCCGGAACACATCGGTACCTGGCTGTGGGCGCGCGGAGAGAAGAACGAGCTGTATCAAGTCACCCAGAGCCACGAAGCCCAACAATGGCTGGAACTGAGCAACCCGCTGCGTTATGGCCTCGCGGTTCTTGGCGCTGACGGCGACGACTGGCGCGCCGATGCGCACTTGCGCATGAAGGCCGAGCAGATGGCCGCAGACTACCAGCAGCTGTTCGGCGGCCTGGCCAAGGAATTTGGCGTGACCTTGGTGGCCGGTTCGATCGTGCTGCCCGAACCTTATGTGAAACAAGGCGTACTGCATACCGGCCGTGGCCCGCTGTTCAACAGCAGTGTGGTGTTTGCCGGAGACGGCTCGCTACTGGGGCAGCCCCAGCGCCAGCAATATCCCGACAGTGAAATGCGCCGCTACGTCCACCACGGCCGCCAGCACCCGCTGCAGGTCGTGCAGACCCCGGCCGGGCGCCTCGGGATACTGGTGGGCAGTGACAGCTGGTACCCGGAAAACCACCAGCAACTGACTGAACAAGCCGTACAACTGGTCGCCAACCCGGCGTTTCTCAGTGGCAAGGGCAGCTGGCAAGCACCCTGGCGGGGAAATCGCCATCAGGATGCCAGCGCCGGGCTAGCCTTGCAGCGCGGCGAAGTCAGTGAACAGACGGCTTGGCAACGCCTGACCGAAGTGGCCGGAACCGACATCAGCAGCATGAGCGTATTCATGCGCGGGCAGTTCTGGGAACAGGGCAGCGATGGCCAGGGCTTTGCCCGCCAGTCGGGCGCGTTGCTCGCCGGCCCCCCCAGCCCAGGCGCCCGCCTGTTGAATGTGTGGTTGTAAGCCCATGGCCCGCCCCCGCGTGCGCCTGGGCGAACTGTCGGTAGGTTTTGTCCAGCCTTTGAGCCAAGCCCTGCGCGAGCTGGGCCACGACCCTGAACCATTGCTGCGCCGCTACGGCCTGGACGCGCCCCGCCTGGGCGAAGCCGGCGCACGCCTGTCCATACCCCGCTACATGCACCTGGGCCACGCAGCCATCGAAATGAGTGGTGAGGCCGCTTTAGGTCTGCGTATGGGGCGCCTCAGCCGGCTGGCGCATACGGGCCTGGCCGGGGTCACTGCGGCCCAGGCCCCCACCCTGGGTGAGGCCGCGCGTACCCTGCTGCGTTTCGAGCCGCTTTACGCGGCCAACTACCGCGGCCATTCCAGCTTTGAGGAAGATGCCCAGGGCGCCTGGCTGCGCTTCTACTCCATCAGCCCCTACAACGACTACAACCGCTTTGTGGTCGACTCACTGCTGGCCGGCTGGCTGGCCCAGTTGGCCGACCTTGCCGGCACCCCGGTGCAGGCCGAACGCCTGGAGATCGAGTTTGCCGCGCCCTCCTATGCCGCGCGCTATCAACCGCTTTGCAGCACACCTGTGCAGTTCGCCGCCGACGGCAATCAGCTGCGTCTGAGCCGCGCTACCTTGCAACTGGCCAACCCCGGGCATTGCCCGAGCACCTGGCAGCACCTGTTGCAGTTGTGCGAAGCAGAGCTGCTGCAGCGCACGCGGGTGCGCAGCCTGGGTGAGCGCATCACCCACCTGCTGGGCCCGCTGCTCAATGGCGGCCGTGAACCGGACCTGGAAGAAGTGGCGCTGCACTTGCAGCTACCAAGCTGGACCTTGCGCCGCAAGCTCGCCGAGGAAGGCACGCGCTTTCGCGACCTGCTCAACGAAACCCGGCGCGACCTGGCCGAGACCTACATCCGTGACACGGCGCTGGCCTTTGGCGAGATTGCCTATCTGTTGGGGTTTGCTTCAGCCGAGGCCTTCCAGCGCGCATTCAAGCGCTGGACGGGCCTCACGCCGGGGGAGTTCCGCCGCAGCCAGCGGCAGCCGGGCTAGAGTTCGGTGGCGTCGTCGGCCGGTTCCGGGGTGTCCAGTTCGTAAGCCTGGGTTTCGAGTAGTTCTTCCTGGTATTCATCCATTGCCCTGCGTCCTCTTTGCTCATTTTGCCTTTGTAGGTATCGCCTTCAGCCTAAGCAGGTGGGATGAAGGGATGATGACAAGCTTATGATCTGGTGCGTCGCGACTGTTAGTTTTCTGTGCTATTTGCATAGTAGACGTTTCTTAGGTGGGTGCAGTAGGCGCCAGCGCTAGCCCGAACACGATTCATGCTTGTAGGGGCGCTAGCTGACTCATTGATGGAGGGTGGCGGATGGAGCTTTTGTGGAGCACCGAGGATTTGTTGATCGCTGGGCGCCCCTACCCAGGTTTTCCCATTCTGCTTTGGGATTCGATGGTCAGTGGTGAAGAGGTCAATCAGTTTTCCGACCTTACCTACTTCGCGGCGGCATAGGCCCCAAGAATTCTTGGCCTAATACTGGGCGAGTACTATTTGACTTCTTTAGTTTTTTGCAAGCGCATGAGCTTGATTGTCGAGATGTAGATCGAGGTGAGGCCATGAGCCTCGTAGCCTCTTATCGGAAACATTGCAAAGACACTTGCGGACTTTCGGTTAACACCATACGCCAACGCCTGTCATACATCTGCGCTTTCTACAATTTCGCACTGAAACAAGACTGGGTAAAGCGCCTTCCGTACAACCTTGAAGAACGCAGCACGAGGCGTGGAACAAGTTTACTTGAGCATATCAACGCAAGTGGTGGCAAGGCACGAGTTGATGATGCGATGCCGCGTAACCACAAGTCCCTCCCCAAGTATTTAAGAATTTCCGAAATAAAATCTCTACTATCCGCAGCAGACAACCACCATCACCGAATGATGATTCAGCTAGCTCTACATACAGGCCTCCGCCGCAACGAACTTTCGACATTCCCGCTGCTGTATGTGTTCGATCCGGACGAGGCAGGACGAACTGAACGCAATTTTCGCATTCGACTGGACCCTACTGATGGCAGCGGAATGCAAACCAAGGGTAGCAAAGCACGCGAAATTTTTGTCAGCCGCAAGACCATGACCGCCCTTCACCATTTATTTCAAAGATCCGCGGAGAAAGGGAAAATCCAAACAAAAATAGTAAAACACTTCTTATTAACCAGATGGGCGAGCCTTATGGCGACGACGGAAAAGGCCTCAATAGGATTATTGTAGAGATTGGCAAGCGAGCAGGAGTAAAGGTTCACACGCACATGTTGCGCCACACCTATGCAACACTGTCGCGATATCAATTTCGCCCCCACCTTGGTGCCGCCCGGTATCGCGCTGTCGAACGATCCTGTGCTGGCAGCGCGCGCGGGTATTTACTCGCTCTCTTACAATGCACGTCTACGTGAAATCGCGTTCGGCATGGCCACCGACGCCCTTGGCGAGCAGGAGCACAAGTGATGCAAGACGTACCAATCCCCCGTACGCGCAGCCCTCGGCACTTCAACCTGACCGCCAGGTTCCTGCACTGGGCAATGGCGATTGCCATCATGGCCATGCTGTTCATCGGTGTAGCCATGATGAGCTCATTAGCCCTTCGTCCCGTGTTGATCGACGTGCATCAGCCGTTGGGCATCGCAATCCTTTTCCTCGCACTGGTGCGCCTGACCAATCGCTTCTGCCAGCCGGTGCCGGCACTGCCCGCAAGTATACCCCGCTGGCAAGCCGTAGCCGCCCACCTGTCACACGGTTTGCTCTACCTATTGATGGTGGGGTTGCCAGTGCTCGGCTGGGCGGTGCGTTCGGCAGGCAACTGGCCCGTCATCCTTCTGGGCGACTGAAGCTTGCCTGCGCTGGTTCCGGAAAACCCGGTGCTCTACGCATGGCTTCGGCTGGCACATGGCGCTCTGGCATGGCTGCTGTTCGCGATCATCCTGGGACATCTGGGCGCCGCATTGATGCATGCCTGGGTACCAAGAGACGGTGTTTTCTCCAGCATGGCCCGAGGCGACAGCGAAGAACGAGCCAAAGCTGGATCCGGCTCGCGGCCCACGTCTTGATGCGGTTGAATATCCTGCGCTGGCGTTGAACCGATAGCGGTCAGCCCTGACTGGCCGCCCTCGCCTTTTGGCGCAATAACCATCACTGGTTCTACCGGGGGGCGACCGTCAGTCGCTGATGACATGCCGCTCGCAGGCAAGTCGGGTGCATTCCCTAAAAAGCTTGGCGGCAGGCCCGGGGTCACGGTTATGGGCATAAAAACAGCCGATCCCGCCGAAACGCAAGGGCGTGCCGAAGGTGAAGCTTCGAATCCCGCCCTGACCAGACAATTGCCGAGCCGTCTCCATCGGCAGCAAACCCACAGTCTTCTGGTCCTGCATCAACGCTACGTTGGTAAGCACCGACAGCGACTCGATTACATTGGCTGGCAGCGGTAAATCAGCCTCGGCAAAAAGCGCATTGACGGTACGACGTAGTAACGAGCCGGGTGGCGGCAAAATCCACGGATAGGCCTGCAAATCGGCCAAGCTCGATACGGCCTGATCGTGTAGCGGGTGTCGGCTTCCGGCAACGATCGCCAAAGACTCCTCGTAAAGCGAGTCAACGCCCAACGTCCGGCTCTCTTCCCGCCCCCGCCAGTCGTCAGGGATCCTCCCGATCACCAGGTCCACCTCACCCACTATCAAGGCGGGGAACAGTTGATCGAATTGCCCGATCCGCACCGACACCAGCACCTGCGGGGCGCGCTCCTTGAGCAGCCGTAGCGCGAGCGGCAACAACGATGCCGAGGCTGAAATTAGCGTGCCTACCACCACATGGCCTGACACCCCCTCGTGATGAGCCTGCACTTCATCAGTTAGCGCCCTAAGCTCTGCCAGCATTGCCCGGGCTCTGCGCAGCACGACCTCGCCCAGCTCCGTCAGGCGCACGCCTCGATTGCTACGTACCAGCAACGGCGCGGTGAAGTACGACTCGATCTCATGAATAACCTTGGTGACGGCAGGTTGAGTCATGTTCAATATCTGAGCGGCACGCAGTAGTGAGCCGCTCTGCACGACCTGGTCGAATACCACCAGTTGGTAGAACTTCAGCTTGCGCGAAACCGTGAGTACGCTCGATTTCATGACGTTCCTCGACAACCACGACTTTTTTCCGATCAGGTTGCCGCTCGTTCGCGATGGCCAATCAGATGCCGAAGAATCCCCGGGCGTTCTCGGCGCAGATACGCGCCTTGTCCTGCTTGCTCAACTGCGGATGCTCCAGTACACCAGCGCCAATGGCCTGTTCGCCTAGCGGGAAGGGAGAGTCGGAGCCGAGCATGACGCGGTCTGCCCCCATCACGTCCACCAGCAAACGCAGCGCACGAGGGTCGAAGACCGCCGAGTCGACGAAGAAACGTTTGACATAGCTAGACGGCAGTTCCGGGCAATCCTCTCGGACAATATCTCTATGGCGCCAGGCGTTATCTACCCGTCCCAGGAGGAAGGCGAAGCCGCCGCCGCCATGGGCGAAACAGATGCGCAGGGACGCCGGCAAGCGTTCGAAAGCGCCAGACAGGATCAGCGACAGGATACCCAGCTGTGTTTCCGCCGGCATCGCGACCAGCCAAGGCAACATCCATTTCTTCATGCGCTCGCCGCCCATCATGTCCCACGGGTGCACCAGCAACGGGATATTTTCCACCGCACAGTGGTGCAGGAAGGTGATCAGGCCCGCTTCGTCCAGATCGTAGTTGCCCACGTGATTGCCGATTTGCACGCCGACATGGCCACAGGCCTTGGCCCGGCTGGCCTCAAGGCAGGCCGCCTCGATATCTTGCAGGGGTACCTGGGCCAGCACCTTGAGGCGATCGGGTGTCAGGGCCGTCATCTCCAGGGCCCGATCGTTCATCATCTGTGCCCACGGCAGCGCCTGCGCGATAGGTTGGTCGTAGCCGAACATCACCGGCGTTGCGCACATCACTTGCACGTCCAAGCCCTGCTCATCCAGGTGTTCGATGCGGCGCTGCGGATCCCACAGCACATCATGTACCGGACGGAACGGTTTATCGCCCAGCATGATCTGCCCCTGACGCCCCTCGGTATGCAGCCAAGGGCCACGCTGAGGGCTCAGGCGGGCGGCCTCGGCTTGAGTAATGCGGGGAAAAAAGTGCGAATGGATATCGATTTTCATAAGCCGTGGACCTCACGCAGCGTCTTGTGCCAGGTCTGCCAATCGCGGCCTGGGTGGATTTCGCCGCAACCAGGGCAACGACGCTCTTCATCGGTGGTGGTATAGAACTGGTCGTATACCGGTGGAAGATCGGCAACGATGCTCTTGAGCCTCAACTCATAGCGCCGGACCACGGTGCCGCAGTGCGCACAGGACCACTGCAAGGCGTCGGACTGCCCTTCCGGGCGGCGATGCTCCACCACCAGGCACAGACTGCCGGGCTCAGGACGCTGCGGCGAATGGATAACGTGGGGGGCCATCAGGTAGATGTCGCCTTCCTTGAGGTCGACACGCTCGTAGCGACCTCGGTCCCAGACGTTCAAGTAGGCATTGCCCTTGAACTGGTAGAAAAACTCCTCCACCGGATCGTCATGGAAGTCGGTGCGCTGATTAGGCCCACCCACCACGGTGACCATGTAATCGCTGTCCTGCCATATCTGCTGGTTGTTCACCGGCGGCTTGAGCAGGTGCGCGTGCTCGTCGATCCAGCGGTTGAAGTTGAAAGGGGCGCTGAAGTGATGCTTGTCCATGGTTGTTTTCTCCCAACGGTTCAGCGACGACGCGGCGCGTACGCTATGGCCTTAATCTCGATACGTAGATGGGGGTGTGGCAATTGGTGTACGGCTACGGTGGTGCGGGTCGGGCCGCTTTCGTCAAAGTATTCGGCGTAGACGTCGTTGTATCCGCCGAAGTCGTTCATATCGACGAGGAAGCTGCTGATCTCCACCACGTCTGCAAGGCTTGCACCTGCAGAGGCGAGGATGTCGCGCATGTTCTCGATCACTGCGCGGGTCTGCGCCCGAATGTCCAGCTGGGTGGTGCCCATGGCATCCACCTCGACGCCGACAAGACTGTTGTCCGGGCGCCGTGAGCTGGTACCGGAGACGAACAGGAAGTCACCCGCACGCTTGATATGCGGGAAGCGCCCACGCGGTGTGGCCTTGCCAGCAACGACAGTGGCGTTGAGGTCACTCATGGCTGATGCCTCCGTGGTCACCGCGGACGCTGAAACTGCTCTGCCCGACGCCCTGGACATCGACACTGACATACACGCCTGGGTACAACGCCACCGCAGCGCAGGCGGCGCCTGCCATCACCAGGCTACCTGCGGGCAATTCGAGTTCGGCGGCGTGCAGCAGGCGTGAGGCGTGCACCAAGCTACGCAGGGGATTGCCGAGGATTGCAGCCGTGGAGCCGACCTGAGCCACACGGCCCTCCAGGCGCAGCACTACGCCGGCGTTGTCCAGCCCAGAGAAGTTGCGCGACCATGGGCCAATGGTGAGGCCGGCCGAGGAGCAGTTGTCCGCCACCACATCCTCCAGGCTGAACTTGAACGCCTGGTAGCGTGAATCGATGATCTCCAGCGCCGGCGCCACGGCCTCGACATGATTGGCCGCTTCCAGCAGGGTCAGCGGGCGATCGATCGCACGGCGCGTGAGAAAGCAGACCTCCGGCTCGACACGCGGATGAATGTAGCGCGCCAAGTCGACCACGCCGCCGTCCTCTTCCACCATGGTGTTGCTGAGCCACCCCCAGATCAGGCTATCGACCCCCATTTGCATCATCTTCGCGCGGCTGGTGAAGCCCAGCTTGATGCCGATGCTGTGCTCACCATCGGCATAACGACGCTGCATGGAGGCGCGCTGGATCCGGTAGGCGTCATCCAGGGAAAAGGCGGTGCTGCTACTGATCTGTGCCAGTGGTTCGGCACTTCGCGCCGCCCGGTCAAGGGCTTCGGCGATACGAGCAATATCGGTATTCATGCACGCTTCTCCAGCGATGGCTTCAATAGGTCGAGTGCGACGTCAACTATCATGTCTTCCTGGCCACCGACCATCCGCCGCTTGCCCAGCTCGACGAGGATATCCACGGCCTTGATGCCATAGCGGGCAGCGGCCACTTCGGCATGGCGCAGGAAGCTCGAATAGACCCCGGCGTAACCCAGGGCCAGCGTTTCACGGTCCACCCGTACCGGGCGGTCCTGCAGCGGGCGCACCAGGTCGTCGGCGGCATCCATCAGCGCGTACAGGTCGGTACCGTGCTGCCAGCCGAGCTTGTCGGCAGCGGCGATGAACACTTCCAGCGGTGCGTTGCCGGCGCCGGCGCCCATGCCGGCGAGGCTGGCGTCGATGCGGTCGCAGCCCTCCTCCACGGCGGCGATGGAGTTAGCCACGCCCAGACTGAGGTTGTGGTGGGCATGGATACCGGTCGACGTCGCTGGGTCGAGCACGGCCTTGACCGCACGGAAGCGCGCACGGATGTCGTCCATGTTCATCGCCCCGCCCGAGTCCACCACATAGATACAGGTGGCGCCGTAGCCCTCCATTAATTTGGCCTGCTGCGCGAGCCCTTCGGGTGTCTGCATATGGCTCATCATCAGGAAGCCAACGGTGTCCATGCCCAGTTCACGGGCATATTCGATGTGCTGGCGCGAAACATCTGCCTCGGTGCAGTGAGTGGCCACGCGGACAATGCGGGCACCGGCGTCATAGGCGTTCTTCAGGTCATGGAGGGTGCCAATCCCTGGCAGCAGTAGCGTGGCGATCTTGGCGTGGTTGACCGCGTCGGCCGCTGCTTCGATCCATTCGAGGTCGGTGTGGGCACCGAAACCGTAGTTGAAGCTGGAACCCTGCAGGCCATCGCCATGGGCGACTTCGATGGAGTCGACCTTGGCGCGATCCAGCGCCGTGGCGATGGCACGCACGTCATCCAGCGAATACTGGTGACGGATGGCGTGCATGCCGTCGCGCAGGGTTACGTCACTGATATAGAGCTTCTTGCCGTTCATGCCGACGCCCCCATTGCTTGTGCCATGCGCTCGGCGGTGGCCAGCGCGGCGGAGGTCATAATGTCGAGATTGCCGGCGTAAGCCGGCAGGTAATGGGCGGCGCCTTCCACTTCAAGGAACACCGAGGTCTTGAGGCCGGTGAAGGTGCCCTGCCCAGGCAACCTCAGGCCGCACACGGGTTCGAACTGCACCTGCTGTTTGAGGCGGTAGCCCGGCACGTAGGCCTGCACTGCGGCGGCCATTTCCTCGATGCTCGCCGCAATTCGCTGTTGGTCGGCGGCTTCGCTCAGCACGTACACCGTGTCGCGCATCATCAGAGGTGGTTCCGCGGGGTTCATGATGATGATCGCCTTGCCCTTGGTCGCGCCGCCTATCACTTCGATGGCCTTGCTGGTGGTCTCGGTGAACTCGTCGATATTGGCGCGGGTGCCGGGGCCGGCGGACTTGCTGGCAATCGAGGCAACGATCTCGGCGTAGTGCACCTTGGCCACCCGCGATACCGCCGCGACCATTGGGATGGTCGCCTGGCCACCGCAGGTGACCATGTTGACGTTGGTCACCTGCAGGTGCTGCTCAAGGTTGACCACCGGCACGCAGTACGGGCCGATGGCCGCCGGGGTCAGGTCGATCATGTGCAGCGCGGCCTTGTGCTGGCGCAGCAAGGCGTCGTTCATCAGGTGGGCACCGGCGCTAGTGGCGTCGAAGACGAAATCGATGTCCTTGAACACCGGCAAGCGCGTCAGGCCCTGCACGCCTTCATGGGTGGTGGTCACGCCCAGGCGGGCGGCCCGGGCCAGGCCGTCGGAGGCCGGGTCGATGCCGACCATCGCGGCCATCTCCAGGTGCTTGGCGTTGCGCAGGATCTTGATCATCAGATCGGTGCCGATGTTGCCGGAACCGATGATGGCTACTTTGCGTTTCTGGCTCATTTAGGGCCCCTTACTCGGCTTGAGCAAAGGACGCAGTGACGCGGCCCAAGCCCTGGATCTCAGCGGTAAACACATCGCCCGGGCTCACTGGCACCATCGGTCCCAGAGCGCCAGTCAACACCACGTCACCGGCACGCAATGGCTCGCCGAGACGGACCATGGTATTGGCCAGCCACACCGCCGCATTCAGTGGGTTTTCCAAGCACGCTGCGCCGGCTCCGACCGATACCGGTTCGCCGCGCAAACTCAGGCGCATGCCACAATTGACCAGGTCCAATTGCCCCAGGGATACCGGCTGACTGCCCAGGACAAACAGCCCGGACGAAGCGTTGTCGGCGACCGTGTCGAGCAAACTGATGTCCCAGTTGGCGATTCGACTGCCGACGATTTCGATGGCCGGCAGGGCGAAGGCAGTGGCACGGATAATGTCGGCCAGGGTGTGGCGCTCATTGCACAGATCGCGCTCCAGAACCAGGGCGATCTCTGCCTCTACCTTAGGCTGCTGGCAGTCAGTCCAGCTGATAGGCTGGCCGTCACCTCGGGCCATTTGGGCGAACAGCCGACCAAAGTCCGGTTGGTCAACCCCCAACTGGCGCTGGACAACACTGGAGGTCAAGCCGATCTTGTGACCTACCGGGTTCCAGCCTGCGGCAATGTCGGCGGCGTTGTTGTACTGCTGCACGGCGTAAGCCAGCTTTAGCGCGGGTTCATCTTCCTCGGCAGCCGCACGCTCGATGAGATCGCGTACTGGCGCACAGGGCCTGCCCTGTTCTCGAGCCTGGCGCAAACACGCTGCTACTTCAGCGATTGCTGGATGCATGGAGTTCTCCTGTCCTTACGGATTGACACAAATGGTGGTGAGCTCGGAATAGAAATCCAGCGAGTGGCGCCCTCCTTCGCGGCCA
Organism: Pseudomonas sp. CGJS7; assembly: GCF_036961695.1. Lineage (NCBI taxonomy): Bacteria > Pseudomonadati > Pseudomonadota > Gammaproteobacteria > Pseudomonadales > Pseudomonadaceae > Pseudomonas > Pseudomonas sp. CGJS7. Next base: position 74,542 of record NZ_JBAMDI010000022.1, read on the forward strand.
AGCCCAGACAAGCGTGCGCCACCAAAGGGCGTACGCAGATCGCGCAGGAACCAGGTATTGACCCACACCATGCCGACATGGATACGTCGAGAGAGACGGTGGGCCCGCTTCAGGTCGCGAGTCCACAGAGAAGCAGCCAGGCCGTAGGCCGAATCATTGACGCGTTTCAGCACTTCCTCGTCGCTATCGAAGGGCGCGATATGACAGACCGGACCGAACACTTCTTCGCGAATGCAGCGAGCGTCATCGGCAAGGCCGGTCCAGATAGTCGGCTGGATAAAAGCGCCCTGGTCGCGCTCGTCGCCAAATGTCGGCACACCGCCGCCACTGACCACTGTCGCGCCCTCTGTCACAGCCAACTGGAAGTAGCCCAACACCTTGTCGCGGTGTTTGTGGGAAATCAGCGACCCCATGTTCACGCCGTCTTCGTCGGGATAGCCGATCTTCAGCTTCTCAGCGCCTGCTTTGAGCGCCGCGACAAAGTGCTCGTAGATCGACCGCTCGACGTAGACCCGCTCCGTGCATAGGCAGACCTGGCCAGAGTTGGTGAAACTGGAACGCAGCACACCGGCAACTGCCGCATCAAAATCGCAATCTGCAAAAACGACTGCGGCATTCTTGCCACCCAATTCGAAAGACACCTCACGTACGCCCTCGGCAGCAGCGCGCATGATGGTCGAGCCGGTGCGCGACTCACCGGTAAAGGTGATGGCATCGACGTCAGGGTGGCGGGTAAGAAACTCACCGGCAGAATCAGGGCCAAAGCCATGCACAAGATTGAATACACCCGCGGGCACACCGGCCTCGTGCATGACCTCGGCCAACAGCGTGGCACTGGAAGGCGTATCTTCCGACGGCTTGACCACCACAGAATTACCACAGGCCAACGCTGGCGCGACTTTCCAGGTAAGCAGCAACAGCGGTAGGTTCCACGGCGAGATGATGGCCACCACACCGTGCGGCTTACGCACGGTATAACTGAACACATCCGTGCCATCGCCGGTGCGCATTTCAAAAAGCTCGCTACCGCCTTGTCGCACTAAATCAGCGAAGGTACGGAAGTTCTGCACGCCCCGTGCAACATCCAGGCTGCGCGCCTGATGCACGGGCCGACCGGTGTCAGCGACTTCGGCAGCCACGAAGTCTTCAAATCGACGCTCGACGCCATCGGCGATCCGCTCTAGCAGATCAGCCCGCTGGGCAGTGCTGAATCCAGCCCACGGCCCCGATTGAGCGCCTGCCGCCGCTTCGACGGCAGCATTCACTTCATTTTCACCAGCCTCACATACCTGGCCCAATAGGCTCCCATTGACAGGAGAGATGTTGTCGAACCTGCGGCTGCTCTCGACGAAAGTCCCAGCGATATAGTGACGTAGCAAATGTTTGGACACAGCGCCCTCCTGAGCAGGATGTTTTCAATGAGTCTAGGGAGGTCATATATAAATTAATAATAGAAATATCGTCTTCATGTATTAGAACTCGGAATACATGAATTCCAGGCAACGCCATGGATGTGAATGCGCTTCAGTAATTCACTGCAACTTCCATGTTAACGATGCGCACAACTTACTTGTGCCACCCAAACAACTTCGGGGTTTGCTTGTAAGCCTGCAGGTAGTGCTCAAGCCGCCGCGACTTTTCATCTCAGCCAGCAGGCCAGCGCGTTACAGTCAGCCCGAGCGTGCAGCATCGCTTGCGGTGGTGCTGCACGCTTGAGCAGCACTCCCGCTGCGGCCCTTTTAAAGGTACCGGGCGAAGTAGGCCTGCGTACTTGCCCGGTTGGCCGCGAGCTTGTGCGCAACGTCCAGTGCCATGGGGTCGGGATAGACCTCGGTGGCACCGCTGGCCAACCCCGCTACGATCGCGTCGGCCACGTCCCGAGGACTGGCCTTGGCACCCGCAACGTCACGGCTCATCGCGGTATCGATCGCACCGGGGAGCACCGCCATCACCTGCACCTGGCCGGCCAGCTCGGCCCGAGCGGCCTCGGTCAGGCGCAACGCGGCCGCCTTGGACGCACACAACGACCCCATGGCTGGCAACGCCACCCGCGCCAGAATCGACAGCACGTTGACGATGGCGCCAGTTCGCTCGACAAGCGTCGGCGCAAAGGCACGCATCATCGCGAGCGTGGCGAAGTAGTTAACGGCCATTTCCTGGGCAGCGGCTCCGGGGTCCTCGGTGCCCAGCAACCGCTGCTGCCGATTGAGGCCAGCATTGTTCACCAGGATATCGATCCCTACCCTGCTCGCCACCTGCGCTACTTGCTGCGGGTCGGTGACGTCCAGATCCACCGCCTCTACCTGCGGATGATCGAACAACAGACGCTCAGGGTTACGGCAAGCGGCGTAGACACGACTTGCCCCCGCAGCCAAAAACGCTTCGATCAAGGCAAGGCCCAACCCGCCGTTGGCGCCGGTGATCAGGACCTCCTTGCCCACAGTCGTGATGGCGCTCACAGGTGCTCACTTTTGGCCCAGCGGGCCATCAGCGTGTTCGAAGGCAGCGATTCATCGAGCAATTTCTTGGCCGTTTCGATGCCCGCCACCGGAAGCCCTTCTGGATCGAGCAGGCCGATCTGTACCAGCACAGAGGCCTGGTCCCAGTAGATATGCTCGTGGTATAGCTTGTTGCCGCGGAAGTTGACCACCGCCACCATGGGTACTTCCACGTATTTGCCGGTGGGTGCTATCCCGGGCAGCATGTAGTCCATTTCGCAGGTGTGGGTGAAAGACATGATGAATTCATCGACGACCTGGTAGGCGCCGACCGTGCGAGAAACCGGAATCATCTTGGTGTCCTCGGGGTTGGCGTGGACAAAGTGATGCTGATAGAAGCGTCCGAGTTGCTTGCTGCCCACCCCGCCGGTCAGCGTCGGAATGTGGTTCACGTAAGGCTCGGCGACCATGGTCTTCAGGGTGGCCGGCACGTCTCGGGTAACGAACTCATGGTGGATGTGCTCGTCCCACAGGTCTGAAAGGTTGTAGGCCGGCCCGATGTACTTCTTCAATGCGCCAATGGTGCGCCCATGAGCCATGAGGGCCGAGGGTTTGTGAAAGTGATCGCTGCCCAGGCGGGCAAAGGCATGGTCAGCACCTTCGTAGGTATACAGCTCTACGCCTGGGCGGCCACGCAGCACCTCGGCGATACGCGCACGGGTCGTGGCGTCACACAGCCCGTCCAGTTCGCCGTGATGCAGCACCAGCCCACCGCTCAGGCCATCGGCCTCATCCAGGTATTGCTCAATACCCATGCCGTAGTAGCCCACCGCAACCGCGACATCGGTACGGGTGGCGGTGAGGTAGGCCAGTTTGCCTCCCAGGCAATAGCCCACGAAGCCCAGGGCGGGCCCGGTGACCTCGTCCAGATCCCGCAGCGTGTCGAAGGCCGCGGCGATGTCGTCTACGGCCTTGTCCAGGTCCAGTGCGGTGTAGAGGCTCAAAGCCTTGTCGAAATCTGCCGGGGTGTAGCCCAGGTCGATACCCGGCTGTAGACGCCAGAACAAGTCGGGCACCAGAACCACATAACCTTCCTCGGCATACATCTGCGCCACCTCGCGCATGTTGGCGTTCACGCCAAATATTTCCTGGCCCAACACGATGCCTGGCCCCTTGCCTTCAGGCGGCAGCGCCAGATATCCCTTGAAACTTCCAGCCTGGTCTCGTGCCTGAATATCGATGTATTTGCTCATCTCATTACTCCTTCTACGGTAAGCGGACAGATATTGCTCTACATGAACTCTTGGCGAAGCAGCTTTGATGAAGCATTGCCAACGGCGCCATCTACAGCAGCTTGAAAGGGAATTCGGTGATCAGGCGAATCTCATCCATGTCACCGCGTGGCTCGGCCGAATTACCGCGGTGCACGCCGTACCGCGCTCTCAAGCTGAGGTTTTTTGCCGGCCCGCCTTGCACGACATATTGCATCTCGATATTGCGTTCCCAGTGGCGCCCCCCATCTCGAAAGCCGAGGGGATAGTAGGAACTGTCCGGCTCGATATCGGAGCCTTTGCCACCCTGTCCCTGCATGTAGCGAATCATGAACCTCAGGCCAGGTACGCCACGCGCACTGAAGTCATAGTCGTAGCGAACCTGCCAGGACCGATCGTTGGGCGCGTTGAAGTCACTGAGCTGCACATTGTTAGCCAGCTGTGCCACGGTGGTTTGCCCGTCTCGGAACGCCATATAATCGAAGGGCGTGTCGCCCTGCACCTTCTGGTATGCAAGCATGATGGAATGGGCACCGAACTTGACGCCCGGCGCAAAGGACCAGGTTAAGTTGTCGATGGGTCCGCCATGGGCGGCACCGATGTCGACTGTTCGGTACATGCTGAAATTCAAGGTTGGGGTCAGCCCCTCGACCAGGGCAGGCAAGTAGCGAAAGCCCAGGTAATCCTGGCGCCAAAGATCTTCGGCACGTTGAGTGCTGAGGTAGCCTTTGACTGCGCCCTGCTCATAATTCAGGCTCAGATAATCGACCGTATTCGTCTCCGTGGCGCCATACAGGGAACGTAGCGTGCTGTCGTTGCGGTTCTCCGAAGGCGCCTTGCCGGCGGTGATGTGGGCGGTATCGAAGGTCAGCGGCTGCAGATCGCGACTGGTGAGCTGCCATGCTGTCACCGTTTGCGGCAACAGGCGCCCAGAGCCACCATCGGTGAGGAACACCGGGGAGGTGCGCAATTCCATAGAGCCGTACTTGAGCACCGTTTCACGGTACTTGAGCTTGAGCGCACCGCCGCCCACGCTGTACTCATTCGCCACATCACCGTCGTTGTTGACGTGAAGCAAGTTGGTGCCGGTCTTGCCACGACCACTGTCAAGCTTCAATCCCGCATACAGATGCGCGTCGAATCCCAAGCCGACAACACCAGGCGTGAACGGGGAGATGTAGTCCAGAGTCAAGCCTTGGGCCCACTCCGCACGATAACCGTTGACGGTGCCTGATCGGCGGTTGGCACCACCGTTGCGGAAGTCGCGGTTGAGATAAAAGTTCCGGGTTAAACCGGACAAGCTTCCCTGCTGAAAATATGTTGAAACATCGGCCCATAGTTCATCTGCCAAGGCCTGTTGGCAAGCCAGCGCCAGCCCTAAGCCAGACACTAGCCGGTAATCGATCACTGCAGGCATAACCGCACTCCTGGGTACTCACGTGCACCACGCGCAAGGCCTTGAGGCCATGCATGGTCAGGGAATGACTAGCTGGGGGTCGGCCGACGACGCACGCTTCGGCGATCGAGGTCGGCTCGAACAGTTGTTGATTACAAGTCGCGGTCGGCCGGGTGGGCTACGATTCGCCGATGTTCATCTATGGCGAGCTCTACCAAGGTGCCGGGAGGCAAAGGCTCTGCGGTCTGGGCAATGACCACTGGCCCATCGCGCAGCTCGACACTGGCCAGATGCAGGAGCTCTGCGGCAGCGATGCCGATCCGCGCGCGCACCACAGTAGCCTGGGCAATCCGGGCGACCCCGGCAGAGACTTCCTGCCATTGCGCCTTGCCACATTGCGGGCAGCAATAACGCGGCGGGAAGCTTGCCAGGCCGCAACCTACACACTGCTGGATCATGAACGCCATGCCACACCTCCTTGCCACCGTTCGAGCACCACCGCGTTGGCGCACATGCCATAGCGGTACTGGACCATGCCATAACCGGTCACCACTGCCAGGCGAGCATCGCTAACCTGGCGTTGACCGGCTTGGCCAAGCAGCTGGGTAATGGCTTCGACCAGCCCATGCATGCCCCCCGCCGCTCCCGCCTGGCCGGCCGAGAGCTGGCCGCCAGATGTATTCACCGGCAATTCGAAACGGCTTATGCGCCGGAGTGCGCCCCGGTAGTCGTCGTCAGGGACAAAGCCCAAGTCTGCGAGCTGGATAAGGGCCATGACGGGGTAGTCGTCATACACACAAGCCAGGTCCATAGCCTCAGGCCCTGTATTGGCGCGGTCCCATAGCGTGTCGGCGATCTTTGCCAGAGGCGTCTGCAGGCCATCGCCAGCCTGGTGGTCATCGTTGTGAAGCGCCTTCACCGCGCGGACCGCTACGTTGACACTGCTCCGGGCAAGGTCGGCTCGTGTCAGCAGGATCGCGTTGGCACCGTTGACCACCGGTACGCAGTCATACCGGCAAAGCGGGTCGGCCACCATGGGCGCGTCAAGGTACTGCTCCATCGTCAGCGGCTCGCGGTAAACCGCCAGCGGGTTGCGCTGCGCCCAGGCTCGCTGAGCGATGCACAGTTGTGCATAGTCTTCGCGGCCAAGGCCGGTGCGTTGCGCGTGACGCTGAGTGAGCATCGCGAACACCCCATTAGGCCCGCCGTGCTGGAGCGGTTTCAGGTAGTCCTCCGTGGTGCGGTTGTAATGGTCGACCAGGGTCCTGAACGCCTCGGGGGTGAACGTATCGCCCGCCACCAGCACGATCACGTTGGCATCACCGTGCTGGATGGCACGCACGGCGTGCTGCAGCATATTGATCGCACTCGCCCCGCCATTACGGTCATCCATGCACCAGGTCAGGGTCAGCCCGAGGCGCCAGGCCAGATCGATGGCATTGTCTGGTCTGTGGGTGAAGGACGCCACGCCCAGGCCGTCCACCTCATGCGGGGCCACACCTGCCTCGCGCAGCAATTGCTGCACCGCCCTACCGAGCAACTGCGACGTCGACTCGCCCGTACCGCGTCGGCTGTAAGGCACCTCGAGTGCTCCAGCGATCAGCGCCACGGCGTCATTGCTTGCTGACCGGCTCATGACCGTCCTCCCTTGGCCCGCACGCGGGTCTCCTTGGTGAAACACAGCGAGATGACCGTGACCAGACCCAGACCCATCATCATCAGGGAAACTGGCCAACTAGCCTGGTAATGCGCCAGCAAGGCGGTAGCGATCATCGGCGTCAGGCCGCCGGAGAATACCGAGGCGACTTCGTGCCCGAGAGCCATTCCGGAATAGCGGACCTCAGTGCTGAACAGTTCGCCCATAAGGCTAGGCTGCGTACCAATCATGGCCCCGTGGCAGATGGCATTGCCAATGAGGAAGGCGAGCCAGATCCAGGCAGGCTCTCGGGTTTCGAGTAACCAGAAGAATGGAAATGCCATTAGCACCATCCCTAAGGCACCCACCATATATACCGGCTTGCGACCTATGCGGTCCGACAAACGCCCCCAGAACAGCATGGCCACCAACTCCACGCACGTGGAGAACGTGACTCCCGCCAGCATCACACTACTGGGCACACCCAAAAACTTGCCGTAGACCAGAGCGAACGCCAGCATGATGTAGGAGCCGCCGTTTTCAGCCACCCGCAGCCCCATGGCCATCAGCACCTCCCGCGGATATCTGCGCAACACGTCCAGCACGGGCATGTGCGCCGTCTTGCCGGTTGCCTCAGCTCGCTGGAAATCCTGACTCTCTGGCAATGTCCGGCGAATGTAGACCCCCAGGAGGAATATGACGATCGAGATAAGGAACGGAATGCGCCAACCCCAGCTGTGGAAATCCCGCTCCGGCAACAACTGGACTAGATAAAACACCGCTGCGGACAAGACGAACCCACCGCCCACTCCGATCTGACTGATCGAAGCGTAGAAGCCGCGGCGCTCAGGTGGGGCCGACTCGGTGATCATCAGCACGCCACCGCCCCACTCGCCTCCTGCCGCGATGCCCTGCAGAATACGTAACAGCAGTAGCAACGCGGGCGCCCACATGCCCGCTTGAGCGTAGGTGGGCAACAATCCGATCAAGAAAGTTGCCCCGCCCATGATAGAGAGCGTCCATACCAAGGCTTTTTTGCGACCGTACTTGTCCCCGATATGGCCAAATATCACCCCACCGAAAGGCCGCGCGAGAAAACCCAACGCGAACCCGGCCAGTGCCGCGATCGTACCCACCAGTGGATCGGTGCCCTTGGGGAAAAACAATTCCCCGAATATGAGCGCCGCCGCTGTGCTGTAGAGAAAGAAGTCGTACCACTCCAACGCCGTGCCAGTGACAGAAGCCAAGACGATCTTGCGAAAGGTCTTGCTGTCGATCGGTACTCGGTTATCAACCGCAGCGGGAACATGACTGTGTTCCGACTGGTTATCTGATAGTTCAAGCGAATGCGTGCCCGTCATGGCCGTCTCCGTCAATGACTGAATAATTATGAACGCTATTTTTATTGTTGTTGCATCGTTTTTTTATTGCACGGCAGTCAAAGCTAAATAATTAGGCGCGTTTAAGCCTGTAGCCGGAGCACTCGAGATCCCATGTAGTGGCGGTAACGCCGAGCGCTCTCAATTTATATTTCTGAACTTTGCCGTTTTCGGTTTTCGGCAACTCGATAACAAAGTCTAAGTAACGCGGCACGGCGAAATACGCCAACCGTGACTCACAATATTGCGTCAGCTCCAATGGATCGAGCTTAGCCCCCTCCTTGATGACGATAGATGCCATGACTTCATCTTCGGCCAGTTCCGATTTCACCGCATACACCGCCACGAGCTCCACCGCGGGGTGGCTCGACAGAACCTGCTCTACCTCAAAAGACGAGATGTTCTCTCCTCGGCGACGGATCGTGTCCTTCAAGCGGTCAACAAAGCGGAAATAGCCGTCGCTATCGCGCACAACCCGGTCGCCGGTGTGATACCACAAGTTGCGCCAGGCTTCGACAGTCTTTTCCGGCATACCAAAGTAACCGCAGGCGAAAGCGAAGGGCTGCTCAGCGCGCAATACAAGCTCTCCTGGTTCGCCATCCGCTACCGGCTGATCCTGGCTGTCTACCACCCGGGCACTGAAGCCTTTGGCCAATCGGCCCATGAAACCAGGCCGCTGGTTCTCCAGAGTTCCTCCAATCACGGCATTGGTTTCGGTAGCCCCATAACCATCGATGAGGCCGATACCTGTGCGTTGAATAAACGGGGCGTGGAACTGTTCAGGGACGCCTGGGGCTAGTGCGACACGCACGTTATGCGCGCGTTCGAGCTCATTGTGCGGACGGCTGAGAAGGATAGGCACCATGGCTCCCAGCAGATACGTCACTGTGGCCCCGGTTTCCGCCAGCGCCTGGTAGAAGCCGCTAGCGGAAAAACGTTTGTCTACCACCAGCTGTGCGTCGTGCAGCAAGGCCTGGAAAAAGGCGTTCAATGCATTGGTATGGAACAACGGCAGGCATGTGTATAGCACATCCCCGGGGCGCACCTGTAGGTCGCCACCGGTATTCAGCCCCCACCAAAAGAATTGGGCGTGAGGGCAGATCACGCCCTTGGACAACCCGGAAGTCCCGGAGGTGTAAAGGATAACCAGCGGGTCGCCATCCTCGAGCACTGCAGGTGGGGCCATGGACGCACTGCGAGGGGGCATCGACCGCACCCTTAACCGCTCCTGCCAAACCGCGTTGACATCGCCTTGCGGCGAGAGGACCCACAGGGCTTCGACAGCAAGCGTAGAGTAATCAAGTGCCGCGAGCACATCCAGATTGACCTCTTCACTGACCAACAAGCGCGCCCCACTATTAGCCAGCACATGATTCAACTGCATGCCGCGACAGGCGGTATTAATAGGCACCGCAACCGCGCCCAGCCAACCACATGCCAACAGCACTTCAAGGAACTCGGCGCGGTTGGCGCACATCAATCCAACCCGATCTCCACGCTGTATCCCATATTCCGCGAGTGTTGTGGCACGCCGTCCTATTACGTCGACAAGTTGCGCAGCAGTCCAAGTGCAGCTTCGGTCGGAAAAAAGCGCCGTTTCAGGGCTACGTTCAATACGTTTCGACAGCAGCACCGGAAGTGTTAATGCCCCGCCAACTGCTTGTTGTTTGCAAAAACCTGTGTCCATCACTCAAAGCCTCAGATTGTTGTATCGCCTCGCTATTGTTCCGAAGTCTATGAACCTGTACCCTATAAGTCAAATTCATGACAATTATATAATTGATAAACGGTATTTATACGAATGCGTAACTTGAATGATGTCGATCTAAATTTGCTTAGGGTTTTTCAGGCCATAATGGAGGAACGCAGCTTGACACTCGCGGCTGGACGCTTGGCGATTACACAACCTGCTGTAAGTTACGCCTTGGGTCGACTTCGCAAGCTTTTTGATGATGCGCTATTCGTACGCACGCCAGAAGGCATGATGCCGACCCAGACCGCCGAGCGGATTGCCTTACCGATCGGACGGGCACTCACGGCAATACGCGATGCTCTGAATGAAACCGAACCGTTCGATCCTGGTACTAGCGACCGGGAGTTCCGTTTGTGTATGTCAGACATCGGCGAACAGGTGTTCCTGCCGTCGCTTTGTGAACGGCTTCAAACGCTTGCGCCGGCCATTAAGCTCTCGTCAGAGCTGGTACCCGTCGCCATGGTGGTCGAACGAATGCGTATGGGGCAACTGGACTTCGCAATTGGTAACCTGCCCACACTGAAAACCACCACCCGGTACCAATCCCTGTTCCGTGAGCAATACGCCTGCATGACTCGCAAGCGTGATGGACTTCCGGCCGGGAAAATCAGCGTGGAGGATTTTCTTGCCCTCTCCCATGTCAGTGTCACCTCCACTGACAGCAGCCACGTAGCCATCGAGGACACCCTGGCCTCACGTGGGCTGAACCGACACATCGCTTTGAGGGTACCCCACTTTACAGTTGTGCCGCAGATACTCAGGCATACAGGGTGGATGGTCACCCTACCTGAAGGCGTCGCACATACGCTGAATCATTCGGATGATTTCGTGATTTACCCGCTGCCAGTGGAGATGCCGGGGGTCGAGTCTACTGTTCATTGGCATGGTGCCTACGACGCTGATGCCGGCAATCGATGGTTCAGGGCATTTCTATTCGAAACCTTGCGCAGATAAGGCGATTGCAGATCACGGGTAGTCACGGAGGCCAAGTCATAAAGGGGCTAGCAGCACCGGGGCACAATCGCCCGATAGGCCATTTACCAGCGTCGAAACGTCGGCGGGAAGCTTTCATCTCCTGATCAGCCAGCAGGCGAACCGCCGTCGTGAACTAGCCCAGCGATCCAGTCAGCGAACGCCTGCACAGCTGGTGATAGAAACCGCTGATGTGGATATAACAAGTGCACAGGAACCCGGTCAGGCTGCCAGTCAGCAAGCACTTCGACCAGCCGCCCTTCTCGTAGATGTTCGGAAACAACATTCTCGGCGAGTTGCACGAGCCCAAAGCCTTCAAGGCACATTTTGATGTAGAGGCCAGTCTCGTTGACGGCTGCTGTGCCCTTGACCGGGACTGAGATTTTCTCGGCGCCACGGGCGAAGCGCATCTCACCTGCTTGCCTTGCGCGGCCCGAGAAGTAATGGATGGCCCGGTGACGAGACAAATCTCGCGGAGTTTGCGGAGTACCGTTCTCTTCGAGATAGGCAGCAGATGCACAGGTCACCCAGCGAAAACGGCCTAGTGGTCGCGCAACGAGCGTTGAGTCATCCAGCTCGCCTGTACGAATGACGCAGTCGACGCCCTCCTGAACCAGGTCAACCTGCCGATCGTTGACGCCTATCATCAGGTAAATATCCGGGTAGCGCCGGTAAAAGTCTTGCAAGTTTGGTATGACGATGAAGTGGGCAATGCCGCCCGGCATATCGACGCGTAAACGCCCCTGCGGCCGTTTTACGGAATCCGTCAGGCTGGTCTCCATGCGTTCGATCAGTCCCAATATTTCCCTGCATTGCGCCAGATATTGAGCGCCCTCAGGCGTCAGGCTAACCCGCCGCGTTGTTCTGTTCAGCAGACGCACCTGCAGGTACTTCTCAAGATTTTTAACGCTGCTGGTCACTGTTGAGGCCGGTAGAGAGAGCGTCTGCGCCGCCTGGCTAAAGCTTCCTGCCTGAGCCACACGGACGAAAACCTGCATTGCTTGAATACGGTCCATGACGGTAAACAACCTTGAAGCGGTGAAAGGACGGCATGATTATTCGCATAAATTGAATAATAAAAACAGTTTTACCATCTTTTTCCCGCAGTATCGCCTTGCGTACATTGCTTCCAACGAAATTTGAAGAGGTGTACTGAAATGGCTGAATACAACCGCAGCATTGTGCAGGCCCCAGCCGCTCCGGCCGTACGCACACTTATCCGCGGCGCAACTGTGCTGAGCATGGACGGCGACATCGGCAATCTGGCGAGTGGCGATATCCTCATAGAAGGCAGCACCATCTCGGCCATCGCTGAAAATCTCGAAGCCGGCGACGCTGTTGTGATTGAGGCATCCGGCATGATCGCCATGCCGGGCATGGTCGATACCCACCGTCACTCCTGGGAGGGGCAACTACGGCGAATTAATCCGAACGCCGCAACCCTGGAGGATTACTGCAACGCCACCCACTTTTCGTTCGCCAAACATTATCGTCCGGCGGACATGTATATCGGCAACCTGCTGAGTGCATTGGGCTGCATCGATGCTGGTATCACGACCCTTGTCGACAACTCGCATAACAGCCGCACCGGTGCGCACTCCGATGCCGCTGTAGAGGCGCTGCTCGATGCAGGCATACGCGCCGTACATGCTTCGGGAGCGCCGGTGGCAGGTGAGTGGGACAAAGCCCACTGGCCGGGCAACCTGGAGCGCCTGCAGGACAAATACATCAAGACCGGTGACAACCCGCTGCTCTCACTGGCAGTGATGGCGCAACTGGAACCTGAGCTGTGGGCTGAGGCCAGGCGCCTGGGATTACCGATCATCACCGAGTTTTTTGGTGGGGACATGGCAGCTGAATTGGAAGGCTTGCATCGCGAGGGCCTGCTGCGCTCTGACAACATCTTCAACCACTGCACCGCGCTGCCGGACGCCGGGTGGAAGATCCTTCGCGAGGCTGGCGTGCGGGTCAACGTATGCCCGCGTTCAGATGCCCACTACGGCATTGAGGATGGAATGTTCGCCATGCAGGCGGCTCAGCGTCATGGCATCAGCCCTGGGCTGAGCGTCGATAACGAAACGTCCTACAGCGGCGACATGTTCATGGAGATGCGGGTAGCGTTCTATCTGCAGCGCGTCATGGGCATGCATCAGCAGCGCTGCTGCAGCGAAGACCATCATCCGGTGGTGACCCTGCCCGCCCATGGCCTGCTCAAAGCCGCGACTGTCGACGGCGCCACCTGCGCTGGCTTGCAGGACAAAGTCGGCAGCCTGGTTCCCGGCAAACAGGCGGACCTGATCCTTATCAACGCGCAGGATATCAACCTTTATCCGTCAGGCAATGCCTTCGGCACCGTGGTACATGCGGCAGAGCGCAGCAATGTCGACACTGTCATGATCGGCGGGCGTATCGTCAAGCAGGGTGGCAAGGTTCTGGGTGTGAATAGCGAAAGGCTGCGTGCGGCGATCGACGAGTCCCGTGAGCATCTGTTTGCTGCTGCTGGCTATCAGCCGGATATGTTTGCCGAGGCATTCTTGCCGCTTGAGTCAGCCAAGTAAGGAGGCGTCAAATGAATGCAGCCTACTACCTACTGGCTATCTGCGCGGGGCTTGGCATCACCCTGCAGACCACGCTGAATGGCCAACTCGCTAAAGGTGTGGGTGGAGATTCCGTAGCGGCGGCACTGTTTTCTTTTACTGCCGGTGCGCTATGCCTGGGCATCTTTTCGTTGATGCGTGGCGGGATAGTGGCTTCAATCGCGACTATCCCTGCCCAGCCTTTGTGGAGCCTTCTGGGTGGCCTGCTAGGTGCCGGCGCGTTGCTTAGCTACGTGGTACTCGCGCCAAAAATTGGCCTTTCAGCGCTGCTTGGCCTCGCCATCGCCGGGCAGATCATTTCGTCCCTAGTTATCGATCACTTCGGACTGCTCGGGGCAGTCGAGAGGCCGGTGTCTGGTTTCAAGTTGGCCGGGGCGATCGTGATGCTCGGAGGCTTGGCGATCGCCCTGTTTGGTGACCGGTGGTCAGGGCTTGTCTCCAGCTGACTCCCGTGGTTAACCCCTCTCGCTTCATAGCCACAGATACCGATGGAGTGCCCCTTGAAGCCGAAGCGGTTGCCGCGGGAGGACTCACAGAAGAGCGATTACAAGGGTTAATTGAGTAGCGGGAAGCTCGGTAGAGGACACAGAGTGATCATTTCTGGTAGCTGGCAGCCCTTAACGACTGACTGCTATCGATCCAGGCTGTGTGAAAACGCAGTAATCGCATCAAAAACTGAGAGCCGAGCGGATTACCTGCGGAATCATCAGGCGAGAGCGGAAATAGCCTCACCCAGCAAAATAGACATTTGTAGTGCTACATGGGCCGCGTCAGTGGCCCATGTAGCTGTCTGCGGGCCAGCAAGCGGCGGGTTTACGTCCTGATCGCCTCAAGTAGCCCTGCGATGCCGAAAATGCTCATCATGCGTTTGAGGTTGTAGGCGAGCACGTGAAGGCTCATTTCGGTGCTTACCCTCGGCAGGGTTTTGGTCAGGAAGTGGGTGCTTCCCATCCAGAATTTGTGCGTTCCAAAGGGATGTTCCACCGTCTGCCGGCGAACCTTCATCTTCTCCGGATCTTGCTCCAATCGGATCTGCACTCTCTCGACTGCCCTTTCGCGGGCTGCCGGCGAAAGGGCCGGTTCAGGCGACCCATCAAAGGGAGGGGGCGGCGGCCTCGGCCGGCTGGGCATCCTGCTGCACCTGTATGGGTGCAGCTTCGGCCGGCGGGGCCACAGGCTGCGAACCCTGGCTGTCATCCACCACCGGCGCCGCTGCCGCCTCCCTGGCCGGGGCTACCCCCGCAGGTGCAGGCGTCGCGTCAACCAACGGCGCAGCTGCCGGGGCCGGCGCCACCGGGTTCGCCGCAGCCTGCTCCGGAAGCCCAAGGTCAGCCGCCGGTTTTTCAACCTTCGGCGCTGGCTCTTCGACCTTGGCCTTGCTCACTTTTTTCGGCTTGGGCAGGTAGCTCTCCACCAAGGCGAAATAACGGTCATAGAACTGCGCCGCGGTCACCGTCTCACTGGCCACCTTGACCATCGAGTCGTCACTGGAACCGATCGGCATCGACACCGAACCCAGCACCCCCACGCCCAGGCTGGCGGAGGTGTTGGACTTTTTCAGCGCATAGCGGTCCTGGAGGGCGTTGGCGAACATGGTCGAGCGCTGATCGTCGCTCACGTCCGGCGCACAGGTGACATTGAAGCTGATCTGCAGGTGGTTCTCGCTGTTTTGCTGAAAGCTCTTGTTACCCACCACCTGGTTGGCGCCGCTGCTGGTGATGATGTAACCCTGGCTGAGCAAAGCACGCCGGGCGGCCTCGCAAGAGCCAGCATCGCTCACCGGAAAGCTTCGCGAGAAGGTACCCGAGTCATCGAAGTTCTCGTGCTCGTAGACGGCCGCTTTTTTCGAGGAACAACCGGTCACGCCCGCCAGCACCAGGGCCAGCCCGAGCGCACCAAAGACGGAAGATCTGGTCATTGCGGATTCCGGGTATGTCGGGAAAGTGCCTATTGTGCAACACAGCAGGCAGGCACAGGAACCGCTGGTCGGTGAAGAATCTGTCAGGTTGGTGTAAATCTGGGTAAAGGCAGGCACTTACCAGGCGCACTAACGAAAAAAGCGACCCGAAGGTCGCTTTAACGTTGCTTCAAGGCGTTCATGGGGCCTTGAAGCGAAGATGGCGCAGCGGACGGGACTCGAACCCGCGACCCCCGGCGTGACAGGCCGGTATTCTAACCGACTGAACTACCGCTGCGTATCATTCAGGCTTGCGCCCGATTGAAACCTGGGTCTACCCTTCCGGCGCGATGGCCTCAGGGCAGGCACAAAAAAAGCGATAACGCGATCGCTTCTCTTGTGTTTGCTTCAAGGTGTTCTAGGGACCTTGAAGCGAAGATGGCGCAGCGGACGGGACTCGAACCCGCGACCCCCGGCGTGACAGGCCGGTATTCTAACCGACTGAACTACCGCTGCGTATCGTTCAGGCTTGCGCCCGATTGAAACTGGGATCAGCCCAAGGCATGTGCCTTGTGGCTTCAGACCGGTGCCAGGCACCCATCTGTTACTGAAAAATGGCGCAGCGGACGGGACTCGAACCCGCGACCCCCGGCGTGACAGGCCGGTATTCTAACCGACTGAACTACCGCTGCGCAGTGCGCTCCTCTCTGGCTATCGGCTTCTTGCGAACCCGAAGCTCCAGGAACATCTCAGGAAGTGGTGGGTGATGACGGGATCGAACCGCCGACCCTCTGCTTGTAAGGCAGATGCTCTCCCGGCTGAGCTAATCACCCTCGCGATGTTGCTTGTTGCGTTTGCTTCGCTGAGGCCGCGAAATTTACGCAGGTGGCGAAGCTAAGTCAATAGCCCCATTGAATTTTTTTCAAAAAGGCAACGTGATGTGATTGCCTGTGCCGGCCTCTTCGCGGGTAAACCCGCTCCTACAGTCGGACATTAACCGTTGTAGGAGCGGGTTTACCCGCGAAGAGGCCGGCGCAGTTTAAACAAGGTGCTCAGGTATAAATCATCTTGCGGGTCATGCCGCCATCGACCACAAACTCCTGGCCGGTGACAAATGCCGCCTGGCGTGACAGCAACCAGGCAACCATGGCCGCGACATCTTCCACGGTCCCTACCCTGCCCGTTGGGTGCTGGGCATGGTCAGCTTCGCTCAACGGCTCGGCACGGCGCTGCGACGGATCACGGGCATCGATCCAGCCCGGGCTCACCGCATTGACGCGAATCTCCGGGCCCAGGCTCATGGCCAGGGCATGGGTCAAAGCCACCAGGCCGCCCTTGCTTGCCGCGTAAGCCTCGGTGTCGGGTTCGGACTGCCGAGCACGGGTAGAGGTCAGGTTGACGATCGCCCCATTGTGCGCACGCAGGTACGGCGCACAATGCTTGGCCAGCAGCATGGGGCCGCTGAGGTTGACCCCCAGCACCCGGTTCCATTGTGCCAGGCTCAGGCTTTCCAGCGTCTGGTTGTGCGGGTTGGCAATGGCCGCATTGCACACCAGCGCGTCCAGCCGGCCGAACTGCCCGAGCACTTCGGACACTCCGGCACTGACCTGGGCCTCGTCGGCAACGTCCATGGTGATGAACCAGGCGTTGTCGCCCAACGCCTTGGCCACTTTGGTACCACGCTGGCGGTCCAGATCACTCAGCACCACTTGCCAGCCTTCGCAGATCAGCCATGCGGCAATGCCCAGACCGATGCCGCGGGCGGCGCCCGTGACCAAGGCTACCCGGCCATTGTGGCCCGGGGTGCTGCCGCTGATTTCGATCACAATGCTGCCAGCCCACGCGCCAGGTCAGCCTGCAGGTCGGCCACGTCTTCCAGGCCCACGGCAACGCGGATCAGGCTGTCGCGGATACCCGCCGCTTCACGCTCCTGCGGCGACAGACGACCGTGTGAGGTGGTCGCCGGATGCGCGATGGTGGTTTTGCTGTCACCCAGGTTGGTAGTGATGGAAATCACACGGGTAGCGTCGATGAAACGCCACGCGCCCTCTTTGCCACCCTTGACCTCGAAGCTGACCACTGCACCAAAACCGCTCATCTGGCGCTTGGCCAGTTCGTGCTGCGGGTGGCTGGGCAGGCCGGCGTAATGCACCTTCTCCACGCCGTCCTGCTGCTCCAGCCATTCGGCCAGGGCCTGAGCGCTTTCGCAGTGCGCACGCATACGCAGGCGCAGCGTTTCCAGGCCCTTGGTGAAGATCCAGGCGTTGAACGGGCTGAGGGTTGGACCTGCGGTTCGCAGGAAGCCCACCACTTCTTTCATTTGCTCGGTACGGCCGGCAACCACACCGCCCATGCAGCGGCCTTGGCCATCGATGAACTTGGTGGCCGAGTGGAACACAATGTCGGCACCCAGCTTCAGCGGCTGCTGCAACGCCGGGGTACTGAAACAGTTGTCCACCACCAGCATGGCACCCTGAGCATGGGCGATTTCGCTGAGCGCGGTGATATCGACCAACTCGGCCAGCGGGTTGGAGGGCGATTCGACGATCAGCAGCTTGGTGTTGGCCTTGATGGCCTTTTCCCAACCGGTGAGGTCGACCAGTGGCACGTAGTCCACTTCTACACCAAAGCGCTTGAAGTACTTCTCGAACAGGCTGATGGTTGAGCCGAATACGCTCTGCGACACCAGCACATGGTCACCGGCGCTGCACAGCGACATGACCACGGCCAGGATCGCCGCCATGCCGGTGGACGTACCCACGGCCTGTTCGGCACCTTCCATGGCCGCCAGGCGCTCCTCGAAGGCACGCACCGACGGGTTGGTGTAGCGCGAGTAGACGTTGCCCGGCGTTTCGCCGGCAAAGCGCGCAGCAGCATCGGCTGCCGTGCGGAACACATAGCTGGAGGTCAGGAACAGCGCTTCGCTGTGCTCGCCTTCCGGGGTACGGTTTTGGCCAGCGCGTACCGCCAGGGTGTCGAAACCGACACCCTCGAGGTCACTGTCCAGTCGCCCGGCATCCCATTGATCCGTCATGCCGTCGCTCCCAAAATCAGTTGTTGTAAAGGTCGATGATCGCGCTGACGGCCTGGTTCTTGACCTTGGCCAAGTCGTTACGGGCCTGCTCGATGCGGTCGAGGTAGGCTTCGTCGATATCGCCAGTGACGTACTCGCCGTTGAACACCGCACAATCGAACTGCTCGATCTTGATCTTGCCGCCGCCGACCGAGTCGATCAGGTCTGGCAGGTCCTGATAGACCAGCCAATCGGCGCCAATCAACTCACCCACCTGTTCGGTGGTGCGGTTGTGGGCGATCAGTTCGTGAACACTCGGCATGTCGATGCCGTAGACGTTGGGGTAGCGTACTGCAGGGGCCGCGGAGCAGAAGTAGACATTCTTCGCGCCGGCTTCGCGGGCCATCTGGATGATCTGCTTGCAGGTAGTGCCGCGCACGATCGAGTCGTCCACCAGCATCACATTCTTGCCGCGGAACTCCAGCTCGATGGCGTTGAGCTTCTGACGCACCGACTTCTTGCGCGCGGCCTGGCCGGGCATGATGAAGGTACGGCCGATGTAACGGTTCTTGACGAAACCTTCGCGGAACTTGACGCCCAACCGGTTGGCCAGTTCCAGCGCGGCAGTACGACTGGTATCCGGGATCGGGATGACCACGTCGATATCATGATCGGGGCGCTCGCGCATGATCTTGTCGGCCAGCTTTTCACCCATGCGCAGACGCGCCTTGTACACCGAGACCCCATCGATGATCGAGTCCGGGCGCGCCAGGTAGACGTGCTCGAAGATGCACGGCTGCAACTTTGGCGATTCGGCGCACTGCTTGGTGAACAACTGGCCTTCTTCGGTGATGTACACCGCTTCGCCCGGCGCCAGGTCGCGGATCAGGGTGAAGCCGAGCACGTCCAGGGCGACGCTTTCCGAGGCGATCATGTATTCCACACCTTCGTCGGTGTGACGCTGACCGAACACCACCGGGCGAATGCCATGGGGGTCGCGGAAACCGACGATGCCGTAGCCGGTGATCATCGCCACCACAGCGTAACCGCCAACGCAGCGGCTGTGCACATGGGAGACCGCAGCGAACACGTCTTCTTCGGTCGGCTGCAGCTTGCCGCGCACTGCCAGCTCATGGGCGAACACGTTCAGCAGCACTTCCGAGTCGGAGTTGGTGTTGACGTGGCGCAGGTCGGACTCGTAGATCTCCTTGGCCAACTGCTCGACGTTGGTCAGGTTGCCGTTGTGAGCCAGGGTGATGCCGTAAGGCGAGTTGACGTAGAACGGCTGGGCCTCGGCCGAGGTCGAGCTGCCCGCAGTCGGGTAGCGCACGTGGCCGATGCCGATGTTGCCAACCAGGCGCTGCATGTGGCGCTGCTGGAACACGTCGCGCACCAGGCCATTATCCTTGCGCAGGAACAACCGGCCGTCATGGCTGGTCACGATACCGGCAGCGTCCTGGCCGCGGTGCTGGAGGACCGTAAGCGCGTCATACAGCGCCTGATTGACGTTCGACTTACCGACGATACCGACGATGCCACACATGCGACGCAACCCCTACTTTGATGAAACTTGAGTGAATAGCGCTCAGGGCTTGGACGGCCCGAGCAACTGTTCCTTGAACGGAAGATCAGCCGGAGTGCTGATCAGCCCACTGGGCGTCCATTGGTCGGTGAAACCCAGAATCAGGTTTTTCGACCAGTCGGCGACCAAGAGAAATTGTGGTATCAGGCGTGATTCCTGCCACCAAGTGTCTTGTTGAACCGGCCCCAGGCTGATCAGGCCTATGGCCACCACTACCAGCAAGGCCCCGCGCGCAGCGCCAAAGGCCATGCCCAGGAAACGATCGGTGCCGGACAGCCCGGTCACGCGGATCAGCTCACCGACAAGGAAGTTGACCATGGCCCCCACCAGCAAGGTGGCGACGAAAAGAATGGCGCAGCCAGCGATGATGCGCATCGATGGCGTCTGGATATAGCTCTCAAGATACACCGAGAGCGAACCGCCGAACATCCAGGCAACCGCACCGGCAATGATCCAGATGAGCAAGGACAAGGCCTCCTTGACGAAGCCGCGCTTGAGACTGATCAGTGTGGAGACGGCGATGATCGCGATGATCGCCCAATCAACCAAGGTAAATGCCACGGTGTTGCCTGCAGACGTTTGAGGCGGCGCATTTTACCAGAGCAGAGGGCCGGGAGTAAGCGGAATGTCAGCTGGATTGGTGTTGGGCCTTGGCAGGCAAACCCGCCCCGACAGCTTCTGGGTAAGCCTTGCAGCGGCACAGCACCTGCAGGCGCGGGCTCACCCGCGAATGGGCGGCCTAGCCGCCCCGGGGAATCAGCTGCGCTCAGGCTGGAAGCGCACCACAAAGCCCTTGAGGCTGTTCTGACGGTTGATGGCGTCACGCACGCGCTCGGCCTCGGCGCGCTCGATCAACGGCCCCACGTACACGCGGTTCATGCCACCCGCCGTACGGATATAGGCGTTGTAACCCTGGCTACGCAGGGTTTGCTGCAGCTTTTCGGCTCCAGCGCGGTTGGACAGACTGGCCAGCTGGATCGACCAACTGACGGGCAGGCCATTGGCGTCGATCTTCGATGGCGCGGCAGTCGCGGGTGTTGCAGCGGCTTTGGCCTCCACCTTGGGCGCGGGCGCCTGGGGCTTGGGTGGCTGAACCTGCGCCTGGGTCTGTGGCGACGGGGTGATTGGCTGGCTGGGTGTACTCGCCGGCGCAGTGGCCTCGTCGATCACCACCGGCGCCTGCTGCGCCTCCTGCGCAATAACCTGTGGCTCCGGCACGGCAACCGGCTCCACCTTCACTTCCGGCAGGCTGGGCATGGCCGGTGCCTGCGGGGCTTCAACGTGCACCTGGCGCATCTCGTCCTGGCGGGTAAACAGCATCGGCAGGAAGATAACCGCCAGCGCCACCAGCACCAGCGCACCCACCATGCGCTGTTTCATCCCTTTATCCAGCACAGCCATCTATTCCACCCTCCAGGGCGTGCCGCTCCAGCCATTCCAGCGCCTGGGCGACACAGAAAAACGAACCGAACAGCAGGATCTGATCATCCGCCGTCGCCTGCGCACATTGCCCTTCAAGGGCGGCGTCGACGCTGGCATAAGACTTCACCGTGGCACCGAGGTTCGCCAAGGACGAGGCCAGCTCTGCGGCCGGGCGACTGCGCGGGGTATCCAGCGGCGCCACCGCCCAGTCGTCGATGAGGCCCTGCAGCGGCGCGATAACGCCCTCCAGATCCTTGTCGGCGAGCAGGCCAAATACCGCGAGGCGGCGCCCCTTCAGCGGCCGGGCCGCCAGGCGCCTGGCCAGGTACTGCGCCGCATGCGGGTTGTGCCCGACATCCAGCAGCAACGCTACCGGTTTGCCGTGCCAGTTCAAGTTACGGAGGTCGAGACGCCCAGTGATACGGGTATCCAGCAGCGCCTGGCGAACTTGCGCCGCGTCCCACTGCAGCCCCATCAGCAGGTAAGCCTGCAAGGCCAGCGTGGCGTTTTCCATGGGCAGGTCAAGCAAAGGCAGGTCATGCAGCTCGACCTGCGCACCATCGGCGGCAGTACCACGCCAGCTCCAGCAGCCATCGGCGCTGGCCAGGTCGAATTCCCGACCGCGCAGGAACAGTGGCGCGGCCAGTTCGGCGGCCTTGTCCAGCAACGGCCCGGGCGGATCCAGATCACCGCACAGGGCCGGCTTGCCCGGGCGGAAGATGCCCGCCTTCTCGAAGGCCACCAGCTCGCGGGTATCACCCAGGTAATCAACATGGTCGACACCGATGCTGGTCACCAGGGCGAAGTCGGCATCCACTACGTTGACGGTATCCAGGCGGCCACCCAGGCCCACCTCCAGCACCACCGCATCCAGCTGCGACTGGTAGAACAACCAGAACGCGGCCAACGTCCCCATCTCGAAGTAGGTCAGGGAAATATCGCCCCGCGCCGCCTCGACGGCGGCGAAGGCTTCGCACAGGCGCTCATCGCTGGCCTCTTGGCCATCGATCACCACCCGCTCGTTGTAACGTAGCAGGTGCGGCGAACTGTACACACCGACCTTGAGCCCCTGGGCACGCAGCAACGACGCCACGAAGGCGCAGGTCGAACCCTTGCCGTTGGTGCCGGTTACCGTCACCACGCGCGGCGCCAGCTTGCCCAGCGCCAAGCGGGCAAGCACCTTCTGCGACCGCTCCAGGCCCATGTCGATGGCCGAGGGGTGCAACTGCTCGAGGTAGGCGAGCCATTCGCCCAGGGATCGTTGTTTCATCACGCGACGGCAGCCGCCTCACGCGCTTCTTCCGGCGTTTGCTGACCGGTCATCTGCGCCAGCAGGCGGGCCAGACGCGGGCGCAATTCGCCCCGGGAGATGATCAGGTCGATGGCACCGTGCTCCAGCAGGAACTCGCTGCGCTGGAAGCCTTCAGGCAGCTTCTCGCGTACGGTCTGCTCGATCACGCGTGGGCCGGCGAAACCGATCAGGGCCTTCGGCTCACCGACGATGACGTCGCCGAGCATCGCCAGGCTGGCGGAAACACCGCCATACACCGGGTCGGTCAGGACCGAGATGAACGGGATGCCTTCTTCGCGCAGGCGCGCCAGCACGGCAGAGGTCTTGGCCATCTGCATAAGCGAGATCAGCGCTTCCTGCATGCGCGCACCGCCCGAAGCGGAGAAGCAAACCATTGGGCAGCGGTTTTCCAGGGCATAGTTGGCCGCGCGCACGAAGCGCTCGCCGACGATGGCACCCATGGAGCCGCCCATGAACGAGAACTCGAAGGCACTAACCACGATCGGCATGCCCATCAGGGTGCCGCTCATGGAGATCAGCGCGTCCTTTTCGCCGGTCTGCTTCTGCGCAGCGGTCAGGCGGTCCTTGTACTTCTTGCCATCACGGAACTTCAGGCGGTCGACCGGCTCCAGGTCAGCGCCCAGTTCGGCCCGGCCTTCGGCGTCAAGGAAGATGTCGATGCGCGCACGTGCGCCGATGCGCATGTGGTGGTTGCACTTGGGGCAGACATCCAGGGTCTTTTCCAGCTCCGGACGATACAGCACGGCCTCGCAGGACGGGCACTTGTGCCACAGGCCCTCAGGCACCGAGCTCTTTTTCACCTCGGAACGCATGATCGAAGGGATCAGTTTGTCGACTAACCAGTTGCTCATGCTTTCTTTCTCCAGTATTGGCAGGCGGGGGACGGCGTCACCGGCCCTGCCCTGCCCTTGAGCTCAAAATCTTTTATGAAACGATGGTGGACCGGCCGCCGGGGCTTCCAGCGCGCCACTCCACCGCTAATGTGTTTTTTTGCCGCCACAGGTGCTGGCATGCGGCCCGCAGGGCTGCGAAAGCTATGGACGATGGCGCGCAGCCAGCCGTCACATCTGCCATCAAGCCTGTTTCACCGCACGCATGAAGGCCTCGATCTTCGCCGCATCCTTGATGCCCTTGGCCTGTTCGACGCCACCGCTGACATCCACCGCATAAGGCTTTACCTGGGCAATGGCCTGGCCAACGTTATCGGCCGACAGCCCGCCCGCAAGGATGATCGGCTTGCCAAGACGCGCCGGTACCAATGACCAGTCGAACGCCTCGCCGGTTCCCCCTGGCACGCCCGGCACATAGGTGTCCAGCAAAATGCCGCGGGCACCCGCGTAAAGCCGACAGGCCGCCTCCAGGTCATCGCCAGGGCGCACACGCAGGGCCTTGATCCAGGGGCGGTGGTAGCCTTCACAGTCCTGCGGGGTTTCATCGCCGTGAAACTGTAGCAGGTCCAGCGGGACCACTTCGAGGATCTCGTTCAGCTCGCAGCGCGAGGCATTGACGAACAACCCGACCGTGGTCACGAAGGGTGGCAACTCGGCAATGATCGCCCGCGCCTGGCGCACGTCCACCGCCCGCGGGCTCTTGGCATAGAAGACGAAGCCGATGGCATCGGCCCCCGCTTCGGCAGCGGCCAGTGCGTCTTCGATGCGGGTAATCCCGCAGATCTTGCTGCGAACATTGCTCATGGAACAAGAACCCTGATTGCTGCGGCGAAAGAGCGGATGTTAGCAAATGGCTTTTCGCTCGTCAGTCTGCCAACGCCTCGTAACCACTCAAAAAGTGTGGGCCGATGTAACGCTTGGGCAACGCAAACGCTTCGGGGTACTCCACCTGCACCAGGTAAAGCCCGTATGGGTGGGCCGTTACCCCACCTTCACGGCGGTTGCGCCCTTCCAGCACCTCGCGTGCCCAGGCAACCGGACGCTCGCCGGCGCCGATGGCCATCAGCACACCGGCAATGTTACGCACCATGTGGTGCAGGAAGGCGGTGGCACGCACGTCCAGCACGATCATCTGGCCATGGCGGGTAACACGCAGGTGGTAGATGTGCTTGATCGGTGACTTGGCCTGACACTGGCTGGCACGGAAGGCGCTGAAGTCGTGGGTACCGAGCAGGTACTGCGCCGCCTCGGCCATGCGATCGACGTCCAGCGGACGGTGGTTCCAGGTCACTTCTTCGGCCAGGTGCGCCGGGCGAATCGGGTCGTTGTAGATGACATAGCGGTAACGCCGGGCGCAGGCCTTGAAGCGGGCATGAAAATCGGCCGGCATGGGCCGCGACCAGACCACACTGATGTCGTGCGGCAGGTTGAAGTTGGTACCCATGGTCCAGGCGCGCTCGTCACGCACGGCACGGGTATCGAAGTGCACGACCTGCCCGCAGCCGTGAACGCCGGCGTCGGTACGCCCGGCGCAGACCACCGAAATCGGCTCGTTGGCGACCTTGGACAGCGCTTGCTCCAGGGCTTGCTGGACACTCGGCACGCCGCTGGCCTGACGTTGCCAGCCGCGGTAGCGCGCGCCTTTGTATTCCACGCCCAGGGCGATGCGGGAGTAGCCTTCGGCCGCGGATTCGGCGGTAGCGGTGTCGATGATGTCCAAGAGCATGAAACCTGTGGGGTGTACGGAATGGCGGGGATTATAACGACAACGGCAGCCTCGTAGGGCTGCCGATGGATGCGCACTGTATTTGCGGGACTCTTCGCGGGCACGCCCGCCCCCACAGGTCACTCACAAGGTCGAACATTTGTGGAGATCCTGTGGGCGCGGCCAGCACGGCAAGAGGCCTGCCCTGCTTGCATCAGACCAGCCGGGAGAGCATGTCCTCGGCTTCCTGACGCTGGCTGTCGTCACCATCCTTGACCACTTCATCCAGGATGTCGCGCGCGCCCTGGCTGTCACCCATGTCGATATAGGCACGGGCCAGGTCGAGCTTGGTGGCAACTTCGTCACTGCCGGAGAAGAAGTCGAAGTCCAGGTCGTCCAAAGGCTCGGGCTCTGGTTGCGCCACCGCGTCTTCGCTGGTGAAGTGCGGCTCCAGCGATGGCGTTTCGAGGCTCTGCGACAGCTTGTCCAGCTCGGCGTTGACGTCATTGAGCTCCGAGGCAAAGCTCTTGGCTGCCGGCGAATCATCTTCCAGCGACAGGGACAGGTCGAAGTCCGATGGCAAGTCGAACTCGGAGACCGGATCAAACTCCGGTTCGCTGTCGAAGGCAGCCAGTTCGGCGGTGACATCCAGCGGATCTTGCTCCAGCGCCTCAGGGGCAGCCGGGGCAACCGGCTCGCTGACGTCGAGGTCGAAATCAGACAGGTCCACGGCAGGCTGAGGCTCGGCCTGAGCCAGCATGGCCTCGAAATCGGCGTCGGCGTCGGCTTGCAGCTCGGCATCCACGGCAAAGGGCTGTTCTTCCGGCTGAGCTTCTTCCTGTACGGGCTCATCCAGCACAGGCTCAGCGATTACCAGTTCGTCGGGTACGCCCCCCTGTGCCATCGGCTCGTCCAGTACGGACGCGGCCAGAGGGTCTTGATCGGCCAGGTCTTCACCCAGGCTCAGGTCGAAGGCGCTGTCCAGATCCTGCTCGGCCAGGTCCGTTGCATCGAGCGTTGGCACATCATCGAAGGCGGCCAGCTCAGCGTCAGGCGCTGCCTGCGCGACAACCTCTGGCTCAGCCTGCTCTTGCGGCTCGAACCCGGACAACTCGTCAGGCACCACATCGGCAACCACTGGCGCTTCGGGCTCATCGTGCAGCAGCTCTTGCACGTACTGCTCATCCATTTCGGCAGCCAGCGCCGCCGCACCCAGGCCGGCAGCGGCCAGGCCGAGCATGGCGGGGTAACGCTCTTTCAGGCCGGCGACTTCAGCAACGTTCTGCTCGCTGGCCGGCAACTGACGCTCCTGTTCGGCGAACGCGCTCTGGTCACCCTGACGGGCGTACACGTCCATCAGTTTCAGGCGCAGGTCGTCACGCTCCGGCGCGGCGGCCACGGCGGGCTCCAGCAGCTCGGTGGCACGATTAAGGCGGCCTTCGGCCAGGCATTGGTCGACTTGCGCCAGCAGCGCGGCGTGCGGGTCTGCTTGTGGTTCAGGCTCGGGTGCTGCCTCGGCGACCGGCTCTGCCACTTTTTCCGCAGCGACGGCAGCTGCAGCCGAAGCGGCAACCACAGCCGGCGACAGGGTTACGCCAGGCTCCCGGGCTTCGACGCCGTCGAAGCTCTCGGTATCGCTGTCGAAACCTGCGCCCTGCTCTTCTTCCAGCGCCCGCGCCATGCGCAGGTGCTTCTCGGCTTCTTGCTGGGCCTTGCGTTTGCGCGCCAGCAGCCACAGCAGCAGTGCCAGCACCAGGATGCTGGAACCGGCGATCACCCCCAGAAGCCAGGGGTTGCCCAGGACCGAGTCGAGCGCACCCTTTGGCTGGCTGGCGGGTGCTGGCTGGGTGTCCGGCACAGGCTGGGGTGCGGTATCGGCAGCAGCAGGTGCCGGATTGACCACGGGCTGCTCCGGGGTATCGGCAGCCGCTGCCGACGCGGCTGCGCCCTGGCCTTCCAGGCGTGCCAACTGGTTGTTCTTCAGCTCGATCAGGCGCTGCAGCTTGTCCAGCTGGCTCTGCAGGTCGGCCATGCGGCTTTTCAGTTCTTCGTTGTCGCGACGGCTGGTGTCCAGGCTTTCCTGGGCCATGGCCAGCTCGTCATTCAACGCCTTGGCCTGGCCTGCACCGGCCTGCTTGCCCGGGCTGACCAGGCGCAGGTTGTCGCCCTGGGCGATACGCGACGGTGCAGCCTCGGCGGCGCCACGGCGGGTGGCATCCAGCTGGCGGGCACGCGGCCCCAGGCGACGGCCTTCACGCCAGGCCGCATACTGCTCGGCCACCTCGCGGTTCGCCTCGCCCTGGGCGATGCTCTGGATCTGCTGCTGGTCGGGCAGGCGCAGTACCTGGCCAACCTTCAGCTGGTTGATGTTGTTGCCGATGAAGGCGTCCGGGTTCAAAGCCTGGATCGCGATCATGGTCTGCTGGATCGATCCACCCTGGGTGTTACGCGCGGCAATCTGCCACAAGGTGTCGCGACGCTGGGTGGTGTAGCTGCTGGCACCGGTGATGGCCGGTGTGACATTGCCTGCCGCCGGCTGGTCGCCCTGTGCCTTGGCCTGGTCGAGCAGCACGCTATAGTCACGCAGCAGGCGGCCCTGCGGCCACATCACCTGCACCAGGAACTTGACCACCGGACCTGGCAGCGGCTGACTGGAGGTCACGCGCAGCACACTTTTGCCGTTGGGGTTGATCACCGGTGTGAAGGTCAGGTCTTCGAGGTAGGTCGGAAACGCCACCCCGGCCTTGCTGAACTCTTCCGGTGGCGCCAGGCTCGGCGCCACTTCGGCGGCTTTGAGGTCGCGCACGTCGAGCAATTCGATCTCGGCGTCCAGCGGCTGATTCTGTGCCGACTTCAGGGTCAGCTCCCCCAGGCCCAGCGCATTCGCCATGCCAGACGACAGCGCGGATGCTGCAGCCATGGCCAGAACCAGTTTGCGAATTCGAAGCATGACCTCTTCCCTTGTATGAATCGTCCCGGAACCTGCATGCGGAGCAGGACAAAAGTGCTCGCCAGTATCTTTTACGGCATGTGTTTAATCAACAATTGCGCCACTTGCACGGCATTGAGCGCGGCGCCTTTGCGCACGTTGTCGGTGGTTAGCCAGAGGTTGAGTTGCTGGTCTTCATCAACACCGTGACGTACACGTCCAACATAGACCACGTCTTGGCCCACTGCGTCACCTACCGGGGTCGGATAATCATCGTTTTCCACCCGTTCGATGCTGTCGGCTGCCTCCAGGGCCTGGTTGACCGCTGCCAGGTCTACCGGGCGACGGCTTTGCACGGCCACACTGAAGCTATCGCCGAAAAACACCGGGACTTGAACACAGCTCACGGAAATCTTCAGTTCAGGCAGGCCCAGCAGCACGCGCAGTTCGCTGACCAGGCGGCGCTCCAGCGCGGTATGGCCCTGCTCGTCGGCAGCACCGACCTGGGCCAGCAGGTTGAATGCCACCTGGCGGTCGAAGAAACGCGGCTCCAGCGGGCGGGCATTGAGCAGTTCGGCGGTTTGCCGGGCGAGCTCGCTGACCGCTTCACGGCCTTGCGCAGACACCGCCAATGCGGCCATCACTTGCACCCGCTCGATGTCCAGCAGGCCTTTGAGCGGCGCCAGCGCGACGGCCAGGGCTACTGCGGCCGAGCATGGGCTGACGATACGCGCTGGCAACGACAGGCTGGCCAGGCGTTCGGCGTTGGCTTCCGGCACCAGGGCCAGGGCGTCGTCCAGGCCGCCGGACAGGTCGATGACCGTGCAGCCCGCCTGCAGCGCCTTGCCGGCAAAGCTGCGGCTGACGGCGGCGCCGGTGGCGAAGAAGGCCAGCTTGACCTGGGCGAAGTCGAAGCTGTCGACTTCGCGCACCTTCAGCTTCTTGCCAGCGAACATCACGCTGCTGCCCGCCGATTCCATGCTGGCCAGCAGGTGCAGGGTGGCAACCGGGAATGCCAGTTCCTCGAGGATCTGCACCAAGGCTTCACCGACGCTGCCGGTGGCGCCGACGACGGCGATATCCAAAGGGTGTGTCATGGAAGGGATCCTTTTGCTGTAGACGGCGGGGGCGGCACTTTACTCGGATTGTAGGGTTTTGTCTGTGCCCACCCGGCGCTGCTGTTGCTGTTGCTCGATTGCGTCTTGCTTCTTGGATGTGCGCACTCACACCGAGTAGGTATTCATTCGCGCAGGTGGCGCATCG
>NZ_JBAMDI010000220.1:0-10093 GCF_036961695.1 Pseudomonas sp. CGJS7
CAGCAGGGCTACGACGCGCGCACGACGGCGAATCGCAACGTTCAACCAGGGAATTCGCGGTAGAACGCCGCCCATATGGATAGCCCGCGGACGCGGCGGCATCTCACGGAGTTCCTTCGGTCACAAGCCGCAACCGCGCATGCGCCGCAAACGCCAGCTCAGGTCTATCCGAAATGAAAACGTCAGGACTGAAGTCCCGGCCACGCGACGTGACTCAGCGCAATCCGAACCAGGACCGCGGCATCAGCAGCTTGAACGCGCGCTCGGCGCTCTTGCGCCGCAAACCGCGCTGCGCCAGACCGCGCAACACCGGACCCAGCCAACGCCAGCGCGGCTGGGCGATGAAGGCTTCGCGCGCGTCGGCTTCGATCCGGTACATCGCCAGGATGTGCTGCGCCAGCCGGCGCTTGGCCGCGGGCAGTTCCGGCATCTGCCGCAGGCAGTGTTCCAGGTCGTCGGCGGTGCCGCGGTAGAACTGCACGGTGCGCTCGTAGCGGCGGCGGGTGGCGACTTCGGGCAGTTCGTCGCGGGCGAACACAGTGCCGCTGACGCTGCCGGGATGACGGCGGTATTGAATCAACGGCTGGCGCAGGCACAGCGATTGGCCGAGCAAGGCGCCGCGCAGGCTCAGGGCGTTGTCTTCGATCGGCCCGATCAGCGGGCCGAAGCGGTCGACCACGATGCGGCGGAAGGCCATGGTCGCGCCGAGCAGACCGATCAGGCGGCCGATGCGCACGTAGTATTCGAGCTCGTAACGCTCCGGGCGCTTGCGGAAGCTGACCTTGAGCGGCTTGCCGTAGGTGTCGATGCCGTCGAAATCGCTGCCCAGCACCATCGCCGCGGGGGTGTCGTCAAACGCGCGCAGGATGGTGGCCACGCGTTCGGGGTAGGCGATGTCGTCGCCGGCCATCATCACGATGATCTCGCCGTGGGCCAGCGCCATCGCGTCGTTGAAGTGCGCCGACACGCCCAGGTTGGTTTCGGTGCGGCGCACGCTGACCCGGTGCGGGCCGCGGTAGGCCGCGACCACTTCCTCGGCGACGTCGAAGGTGCCGTCGTCGGAGCAATCGTTGGAAACGATGATCTCGCACGGCACGGTCTGGGCGAAGGCGCTGTCGAGCGCGGCGCGGATGTAGTGCACGTCGCGGAAGCACAGCAGCAGGATGCTGACCCGCGGCCACGGCTCGGCCACGGGCGCCGCCTGCACCGGCAGCGGCGAGCCGCTGGCCAGTACGGCGTTCACTGCGCCCCCTTCGCCGATGCGCGCACCATCAGACTCCGCCGAGCTCCGACAGACCCTTGCGTTCGGCATCGCGCGAGGCACGGATCTGCGCGTCCACGGCCGCGATCGCGGTCATGTTGACGACGCGGCGCGGGGTCGAGGCCGGGGTGAGGATGTGCGCGGGCTTGTCCAGGCCCATCAGGATCGGACCGATGGCCACGCCGTCGGTCATCACCCGCACCATGTTGTAGGTGATGTTGGCCGCGTCCAGGTTGGGCAGCACGAACAGGTTGGCGCGGCCGTGCAGGGTCGCGTTGGGGAAGATGCGCTTGCGCAGCACGTCGTCCCAGGCGGTGTCGGCCTGCATTTCGCCGTCGATCTCCAGCTTGGGCTGACGTTGTTTGACGATCTGGCGGACCTTGCGCATCTTCGCCGCCGACGGGTTGTCGTGGCTGCCGTAGTTGGAGTGCGACAGCAGCGCCACGCGCGGCTCCACGCCGAACAGCTTGAGGCGGTAGGTGGCCTGCAAGGTCGCTTCGGCGATCTGCTCGGCGCTCGGATCGACCTGCACGTGGGTGTCGAGGAAGAACCACGCGCCCTGGTCGTTGATCACGCCGGTCATCGCCGAGGTTCCGGACACGCCCGGGTCGAAGTCGAAGATGCTGCGCATGTAGCCGAGCTTCTTGTGGAAGCGGCCGACAAGACCGGAAATCATCGCGTCGGCTTCGCCGCGCTCGACCATCAGCGCGGCGATCAGCGTCGGCCGCGAGCGCAGCAGGTTCTTCGCCGCCGCCGGGGTCACGCCGCGGCGTTCGGTCAGCGCGTGGTACTGCTGCCAGTATTCGTTGAAGCGCGGATCGTCGTTGATGTTGGTCAACTCGAAGTCCACGCCCTCGCGCATGCGCAGGCCCAGGCGCTTGATCCGGGTGTCGATGACGTCGGGGCGGCCGATCAGGATCGGATAGGCCAGTTCTTCGTCGATCACCGTCTGCACCGCGCGCAGCACGGTTTCTTCCTCGCCTTCGGCGTAGACCACACGCTTGCGGTCGGCGCGGGCGCGGTCGTAGACCGGCTTCATCAGCAGGCCGGTGCGGTAGATGTACTGGCTGAGCTTTTCTTCGTACGCGTCCATGTCGTGGATCGGACGCGAGGCCACGCCGGACTCCATCGCCGCCTTGGCCACGGCCGGGGCCAGCATCACCAGCAGGCGCGGGTCGAACGGACGCGGGATCAGGTATTCCGGGCCGAAGGTCGGCACTTCGCCGCCGTAAGCGCCGCCCAGGTCGGACGATTCCATCCGCGCCAGCGCGGCGATCGCGCGCACGCAGGCCAGCTTCATTTCTTCGTTGATCACCGTGGCGCCGACATCCAGCGCGCCGCGGAAGATGTAGGGGAAGCACAGCGCGTTGTTGACCTGGTTCGGGTAGTCCGAACGGCCGGTGGCGATGATGCAGTCCGGACGCACGGCCTTGGCGTCTTCGGGCAGGATTTCCGGGTACGGGTTGGCCAGCGCCAGGATGATCGGCTTGTCGGCCATGGTCGCGACCATTTCCGGCTTGAGCACGCCGCCGGCGGACAGGCCCAGGAACACGTCGGCGCCGGCGATGATGTCGGCGAGCGTGCGCTTGTCGGTGTCGCGCGCGTAGCGCTCCTTGTCCGGGTCCATCTTGCCGCGGCCGGTGTAGAGCACGCCGTCGCGGTCGACCGCGAGGATGTTCTCCGGCTTCATGCCCAGCGCCACCAGCATGTCCAGGCAGGCGATGCCGGCCGCGCCGGCGCCGCTGGTGGCCAGCTTGACCTCGGCGATGTTCTTGCCGACCACTTCCAGCGCGTTGAGCACGGCGGAACCGACGATGATCGCGGTGCCGTGCTGGTCGTCGTGGAACACCGGGATCTTCATCCGCTCGCGCAGCTTGCGCTCGACGATGAAGCATTCCGGCGCCTTGATGTCTTCCAGGTTGATGCCGCCGAAGGTCGGCTCCAGGGACGCGATGATGTCGACCAGCTTGTCCGGGTCGCGTTCGTCGATTTCGATGTCGAACACGTCGATGCCGGCGAACTTCTGGAACAGCACGCCCTTGCCTTCCATCACCGGCTTGCCGGCCAGCGGGCCGATGTCGCCCAGGCCGAGCACGGCGGTGCCGTTGCTGATGACCGCGACCAGGTTGCCGCGCGCGGTGAGCTCGCTGGCGGTGTTGGGGTCTTCGACGATGGCTTCGCAGGCGTAGGCCACGCCCGGCGAGTAGGCCAGGGCCAGGTCGCGCTGGGTGACCATCGGCTTGGTCGCGGTGACCTTGATCTTGCCCGGCGGGCTGAGGCGGTGATAGTCGAGCGCGGCGGTTTTCAGATCGTTGTCGGACATCGCTTAAGGGCTACCGTGGCAAGGGCGCGAAGGGTGTTGGATAGGCAGTCTAATGGATCGTCATGGCGGATTCGCGCGGCCGCGATGAGGCATTCATTAGTACTTTGGGGTTGGAACCGGTTGTAACCGTTGCCGGCCGGGCGGGCTTTGCGCCAATGGCCGGTCCACACTGAATCCACTTGGCACACAACCGACGCCCGGGTACGGACGCTCACGGCGCCGCGCCGGGGTCCTTGCGCCGGGGCTGAACGGTGCTGCGCCAGGCCTCCAGGAACTGCCGGCGCTTGAGTCCGTCCAGGTACACCAGCAGGCCCGGCCCCAGCGGGATCGGCCGCAGCGCCCGGACCCGGGCGCCTTCGCGGGCCAGCGGGCCGCGCGGGGCGCCGGGGCCGCCGAGCACCGGTTGCAGGCCGACATGGCGGGCCAGCATGGCCTGCCCGCGCGGGGACAATAGATAGTCGAGGAAGCGCCCGGCCTCGCCGGGGTTGGCGGCGGTGCGCGGGATCAGCGCGGTGCGCAGCAGCACCAGGGTGTAGTCCTCGGGCAGGACGATCCCGAGCGGGGCGCCGGCGTCGATCCGGGCCTGGGCGTAGGACCCGAGCACGTTGTAGGCCAGGGCCAGCTCGCCGCGGGCGACCCGGTCGAGCAAGGGCCCGGTGCGTTCTTCCAGCACCACCCGGTTGTCGCCGAGCGCGGCCTGCAGGGCGCCGGCCATGCTGCCCAGTTGGTGGTCCTGGGTCGCCAGCAGGTAGCCCACGCTGCTGCGGGCGACGTCGTAAGTGCCGACCCGGCCGGCCAGCCCGGCCGCCGGGTCGCGCAGCAGCGCCAGCAACTGCCGGCGGGTGTGCGGCACCCGCGCCGCCGGCAGCAGGCGCTTGTTGTAGACGATGACGATCGGCTCGTAACTGATGCCGAAGGCTTCGTGGCGCCATTGCGACCACGCCGGCAGGCCGGTGGTGGCGGGCGAGCGATGGGCCAGAGCGTGGCCGTCGTTGGCCAGTTTGGTCT
Source organism: Pseudomonas sp. CGJS7 (assembly GCF_036961695.1). Taxonomy (NCBI): domain Bacteria; kingdom Pseudomonadati; phylum Pseudomonadota; class Gammaproteobacteria; order Pseudomonadales; family Pseudomonadaceae; genus Pseudomonas; species Pseudomonas sp. CGJS7. Next base: position 4,593 of record NZ_JBAMDI010000220.1, read on the forward strand.
GCAGGTCCATGCCGCTGCTGATCAGCAGATCGGCGCCCCGCGCGCCGCCGCGCAGGTGGCGGGCGTAGATGTCCTGGGCGACCAGATCGGAGTATTCGACCTCGGTGCCGGGGTTGAGCCGTTGGTAATCGGCGATGACCGCGGCGAAGTTCTCGATATCGGTCGAGCCGTGGATGCGCAGTTGGGTGGTGGTGGTGGCGCGCGGGCTGGGGAAAGTGCGCACGTCGCCGGGTTCGGCTTGGACGCAGGACATGCAGAGGAACAGGAGGAGTGAGCTTAGAGGAGTGAGGAGTGAGCGAAGGCAGAAGCGCGAGCCATCGCGCGGAACACGGCCGCGCGCGCGCCCTTGCTTTCGCTCACTCCTCACTCCTCCACGCTCACTCCTCATACCGCCGTCCTCGGTAAACGCAACGTCACCACCAACCCTCCGCCGACCCGATTGGACAGGTCGATGCGGCCGCCATGGCTCTCGACGATCCGCTTGACGATCGCCAGACCCAGGCCGGCGCCGCCGTCGGCGGCGTCGCGGCCGCGGGCGAAGCGTTCGAACACGGTCTGCGCGTCGGCCGCGGCGATGCCGGGGCCGTGGTCGGCCACGGTCAGCACCGCGGTCGGCGCGGCGTCTTCGCCGCCGACGGTCAGGGCGATCTGCAAGGGGCCGCCCTCGCCGCTTTGTTTCTGATCGGCCTGGCGCGGCTGGCCGTGCTTGAGCGCGTTGTCGATCAGGTTCTTGATCGCCTCGCGCAGCAACAGCGCGTCGCCGCGCACCAGCACCGGGTGGTTGGTCGCGGCCAGACGCAGGTCCGGGCGCGGGCCGGATTGCGGAATCGATTCGAAGATCGCCTGATGCAGCAGTTCGGCCAGATCGACGGTTTCGAACTGCTGCAGGTGCGAGCGGTGGATCGCGCTGGCGTCGCTGAGCAACTGATTCAGCAGCCGGCTCATGTGGCTGGCGTTGCGTTCGATCATCACCAGACTGCGGCGCTGTTCGGCCGGATCGTCTTCGTCCAGCGCCAGTTGCGCCTGCGCCCGCAGCGCCGCCAGCGGCGTGCGCATCTGGTGGGCGGCGTCGCCCATGAACGCGCGCAGGGTTTCGTTGCTGGCCGACAGCCGGGCCATGAAGCGGTTGAGCGCGCCGACCATGTGGTCCAGTTCCAGCGGCACATCGCCCGCCACCGGTTTCAGGTCGGAGGGCTCGCGCAGCGACAGATCGCGTTCGAGCTTGCGCAGCGGGCGCAGCGCGCGCTGCACGCCGATCCAGACCAACACCAGCGCCGCCAGCGACACCGCGACGATCGCCAGCAGCGCCCGCACCACCACGTCTTCTGCCAAGGCCTCGCGCGCGATCCGGGTCTGGCCGACCTGCACGATCGCCTGCCCTTGCGCGACCGGCCCCGCGACCCAGCGCGAGACCGCGACGAAGCGGGTGCGCTCGCCGCGGTACATCGCATCGAACAAGCGCGGCTTGCCGTCGACCGGCGGCGACGGCGGCGCGGGCAAGTCGGCGTAACCGGTGATGGTGGCGCCCTCGCGGCTGGCGACGCGGTAGTAAACGCGGTCTTCCGGCGCCATCGCCAGCAGGTCCAGGGCCGCGTACGGCAGATCGACCTGCCATTGCCCTTCGACCAGGGCCACGCTGTCGGCGATCGACAGCGCCGAGGAAATCAACAAGTGATCGTAAGAACGGTCGGCGGCGTCGCGGCCGTAGCTGCGCGCGGCCAGGAACAGCAAGGCCGCGCCGATCAGCGACAGCGCGCCCAGGTAGATCAACAAGGTCTTGCGGATCGAATCGCGGCGCGTGGGCTCAGCCATCGTCGCGGTCCGCGCCGTGCGCGACGGGTTCGACCATGTAGCCGGCGCCGCGCACGGTCAGGATCCGCAGCGGCGCGGCGGCCAGGCGTTTGCGCAAGCGGCCGACGTACAGCTCGATCGCATTCGGGCCGGCCTCATCGTCGAAGCCGAACAAGCCGTTGCCGATTTCGTCCTTGCTCACCACTTGCCCGAGCTTGCCGATCAGGATCTCCAGCAGCCGGAACTCGCGGTTGGGCACTTCGATCGCATCGCCGTCGAGAGTGACCCGGTGGGCGCCGGCGTCGAACACGAAGCTGCCGATCTGAACCACCCCGGCGGCCTGCCCGCGGTTGCGCCGCAGCAGCACCCGGCAGCGCGCTTCGAACTCGCGGAAGTCGAAGGGCTTGCTGAGGTAGTCGTCGGCGCCGGAGTCCAGCGCCTTGACCCGGTCCTCGATGCCGTCGCGCGCGGTCAGCATCAGCACCGGGGTGGTGTCGCCGCGTTCGCGCAGCCCGGCCAGCAGGCCCAGGCCGTTGAGCCGCGGCAGGCCGATGTCGAGCACGATCAAGTCGAAGTTCTGATAGCGCAGCACGTTGGCCGCCTGCAGCCCGTCGGGCTGCCAGTCCACCGCGTGGCCGTCGCGGCGCATGCGCCTGACGATGGCGTCGGCCAGATCCGCGTTGTCTTCCACCAACAGGATGCGCACTCGGTGTTTCCCTCACTGCGGGCCGCGGTGATATCTCGGGCCGTCGTTCTTGCTTTTGCCCGTCATTCCCGCGAAGGCGGGAATCCAGAGACTTCAGAGCCATGTCGCGATGAAGCCCTGGATTCCCGCCTTCGCGGGAATGACGGGCAAAAAAAGCGCGCATGACGGGTGAACGCGATTCCGACCTGACTCCGCACCGCCGCCGAGACCCAAAGTGAATCGAACCATGACAGGCCTTTGACAGCTTCGATCGCCTAGCCTGCGCTGGAGGGGTTGGGACTGGCCGTCCGGGCCGACCCAACTATAAGCGCTGCGCGCCGCGTCTGTCGCGGCAAAAGCGCGGGAAAAATAGGGTCGGGAGACAAATCGATGGCTGTTGTCCACCACGCCGGCGCGTGCGTCGCGCTGTGCCTGCTTGCCGCCTGCGGCGGCGCCGCCGCGGCCGAAAACGACGAGCGCCCGGTCACCGCCGAGTTCGGCGGCCGCATCCACTGGGACTTCGCCGAGTTCGACAACGACCGCCGCGGCACCGCCAATCCCGACGACACCGAAGTGCGCCGGCTGTGGCTGGACGTGTCGGGCAAGTTCTACGGCTGGGGCTACAAGATCGAAGGCGACTTCGCCGGCTTGCAGGACAAGTTCGACGGCGACAACGTCGACGCCAAGGACGTCTACGTCACCCGCGATTTCAAGGCCGGCAAGCTCACCATCGGCCAGTTCAAGCAGTTGTTCACCCTGGACGACCGGATCAGTTCGAACTACGGCCTGTTCATGGAACGCAGCATGTTCGCCAGTTCGGTCGCGCCGCTGTACCGGCTGGGCGCGTCGTGGATCACCGCGCGCGAGGACTACACCCTCGGCGGCAGCGTTTACAGCCTGGAAAGCATCGACGCGTGGCAGGTCAAGGGCCGCGCGTTCGGCGCGCGCGGCACCTGGGCGCCGCGCCACGAGCTCGGCGACACCGTGCACCTGGGCCTGTCGCTGGCGCGCGAGTACTACGACCACCCCGGCCGCGACGGCGCCAACGGTTTGCGCATCGCGCCGCGGCCGGCCGGACATCTATCCGACAACAGCCGCGCGACGCTGGTGAATTTCAATCGCGGCCTGGATACCGACGTCGACAAGTACTCGCTGGAATTCGGTCTGGCGCGCGGCCCGGTGTATGTGCAGTCCGAACTCAGCGGCGCCGATTTCGACGACGGCTCGCAACGCGGCCAGATCCGTTCGGCCTACGCCACGCTGGGTTGGTTCATCACCGGCGAGAACATGCCCTACGACAGCAAGACCGGCCGCTTCGCCCGGGTCAAACCCAATCGCCCCAACGGCGCCTGGGTGCTGGCGGCGCGTTACGACACCATTCGCGGCAAGCAGCACTTGAACGGCGCGGCGGATTTCAGCGACGTGTCGATGGAGCAGACCAGCGTCGGCGTGAACTGGCATCTGCGCTCCAACCTTCGCTTCATGCTGGATTGGATCGAAAGCCGCAATCGCGATCGGCTGGCCGATACGACCCTGGACCGCACCCGCGCGGTCACCGGGCGGTTTCAGTACGACTTTTGAAGCAGGAGTGAGCGCAGAGGAGTGAGGAGTGAGCGAAAGCGAACTCCCCCGCCCCAGCTCACTCCTCACTCCTCTCCGCTCACTTCTCGCTACCCCCCCTGGGAGTTGCAAATGCTGACCATCCTCGGCTTCGGCATGGTCCTGACCTTCATGTACCTGATCATGAGCAAGCGGTTGTCGCCGCTGGTGGCTCTGATCGTGATCCCGATCGCCTTCGCTCTGGCCGGCGGCTTCGGCGCGACCATCGGCGAGATGATGATCGAGGGCATCAAGAAAATCGCTCCGACCGGGGTGATGCTGATGTTCGCGATCCTGTACTTCGGGGTGATGATCGACGCGGGTCTGTTCGATCCGATCGTCAAGCGCATCCTCAAGCTGGTCAAGGGCGATCCGGTCAAGATCGTGGTCGGCACCGCGGTGCTGGCGATGCTGATCTCGCTCGACGGCGACGGCTCGACCACGTACATGATCACGGTCTCGGCGATGCTGCCGCTGTTCCAGCGCCTGCGCATGAACGCCTTGAACCTGACCTGCGTGACCATCCTGGCCAGCGGCGTGATGAACCTGACGCCGTGGGGCGGCCCGACCGCGCGCGCGGCGACCGCCTTGCACGTGGACCCCAGCGAAGTGTTCGTGCCGCTGATTCCGGCGATGGCGATCTCGCTGCTGAGCATCCTGGCGCTGGCCTGGTATCTGGGCCTGCGCGAACGCAAGCGTCTGGGCATCGTCACCCTGGACGGTCACGCCGCCGACTGGAATCCCGAGCTCGACACCGCCAGCGACAACCTGCCGACCCTGGCCGACAGCGAAGACACCAAGCGGCCGAAGCTGCTGTGGGTCAACGCCGGCTTGACGGTGGCGTTGATGGCGGCGCTGATCCTCGGCCTGCTGCCGCTGCCGGTGTTGTTCATGATCGGCTTCGCCATCGCGCTGGTGATCAACTACCCCGATCTGGCCGAACAGCGCCGCCGCATCGGCAACCACGCCGGCAACGTGCTGGCGGTGGTCTCGCTGATCTTCGCCGCGGGCATCTTCACCGGCATCTTGTCCAACACCGGCATGGTCGAGGCGATGTCGCGCAGCTTCCTGGCGGTGATTCCGGATGCGTGGGGGCCGTATCTGGCGGTGATCACCGCCATCGCCAGCATGCCGTTCACCTTCTTCATGTCCAACGACGCGTTCTATTTCGGCGTACTGCCGATCCTGTCGGAAGCGGCCGGGCACTACGGCATCACCCCGGTGGAAATGGCGCGCGCCTCGCTGGCCGGGCAGCCGGTGCATCTGCTGAGCCCGCTGGTGCCGTCGACCTACCTGCTGGTCGGCATGGCCAATGTCGATTTCGCCGACCACCAGCGCTTCACCCTGAAGTGGGCGGTGCTGATCTCGCTGATCCTGATGTTCGCCTCGCTCGCGTTCGCGCTCTATCCCTTCGCCGCTTGATGCC
>NZ_JBAMDI010000221.1:0-9699 GCF_036961695.1 Pseudomonas sp. CGJS7
CTGCGCGCGGTGTCCACGCCGGCCCCGCGCTACCCGCCCGACGCGCTGCGCGCCGGCACCTCCGGCGAGGTCCAGGTCGAGTTCACCGTCGGCACCGACGGTTCGGTCACCGCCGCGCGCGTGGTCCGTTCCAACCCGGCCCGGGTGTTCGATCGCGAAGCGGTCAACGCGGTGCGCAAGTGGCGCTTCCAGCCGGTCCCGGCGCCGGTCACCACGCGTCGCACGATCGGGTTCAACCCGGGCGGTTGATCGCCGCAGCGACTGGAAACGGAACGAAAAAACCCGGCGCGAGCCGGGTTTTTTTTCGGCTCGCGTTTGCGGCCCGCGCGCGGCCGCCGCTGCATCCGCATGGCATCCGGCAAAAATGCGGACGCTGGAAGTACGGCGAGTGCCAAGCCTGAATGCCCGACCTCCCTACCGTTACCAACGCCACATAAGCGTCTTGCGGCCCGCGCCTACTGTTCGCTGGCCCCTGCCGTGAGCGCGTTCGCTTGCGGTCACTGCCGCGCCCGGCGCGGTACTACCGTTTGGAGATCGACATGAAAACTACGCTGCTCTACGCCGCCCTGGTCTGCGCGCTCGCGCCGGCCGCCGCGCTGGCCGCGGCCGCCTCGGAGTCCGAACTGATTCCGCGCAGCCTGTTGTTCAGCAATCCCGAACGCACCAACGTCAAGGTCAGCCCCGACGGCAAGTACCTGAGCTGGGTGGCGCCGTTGAACGGCGTGCTCAACGTCTGGGCCGCGCCGATCGGCAGTCTGGATCAGGCCAAGCCGGTCACCGACGACAAGGCGCGCGGGATCAGCAACTACAGCTGGAGCTACCGCGCCGACACGGTGTTGTACGTGCGCGACAGCGGCGGCGACGAGAACTACCACGTGTACTCGGCCAATCTGGCCACCGGCGCCAAGCGCGATCTGACCGACTATCCCAAGACCCGCGCCTCGATCGCCGAGGTCAGCCCGCTGCATCCCGACGCGATCCTGGTCAGCATGAACGACCGCGACCCGCAGCGTTTCGATCTGTACAAGGTCGATCTGGTCAGCGGCGAGCGCAGCCTGGTGCAGAAGAACGAGCGCTTCGGCGGCTTCGTCACCGACGCCGATCTGAAGGTGCGCATGGCCACTCTGCCCAAGCCCGACGGCAGCCAGGAATGGCTGGAACCCGACGGCCAGGGCGGCTGGAAGTCGGTCGGCAGCGTGCCGATCGAAGACGTGCTGACCACCCGCACGCTGGGCTATACCAACGACGGCAAGACCCTGTACTCGATGGATTCGCGCGGCCGCGACACCGCCGCGCTGTACGCGACCGAGGTCGCCAGCGGCAAGAAGACGGTGTTGCTGGAAAATCCGCGCGCCGATCTCAGCGGCATCCTGACCGATGCGCGCAGCGGGCAGGCGCGGGCGGCGTCGGTGAACTATCTGCGCGAGGAATGGACGCCGATCGGCAGCGAATTCGCCGCCGACCTCAAGACCCTGGCCAAGCTCGGCCCGGGCGAAGTCGCGATCAACGCGCAGACCCTGGACGACAAGATCTGGATCGTCTCCTACTCGGCCGCCGAATCGCCGGGCACGTATTACCGCTACGACCGCGCCGGCAAGGGCAAAGGCAAGCTGACCAAGCTGTTCGACGTGCGCCCGGCGCTGGCCGGCAAGCCGCTGGTGCCGATGCATCCGGTCGAAATCCGTTCGCGCGACGGCCTCAACCTGGTCTCGTACCTGACCTTGCCGCGCGGCGCCGATGCCGACGGCGACGGCCGCGCCGACAAGCCGGTGCCGATGGTGTTGTTCGTGCACGGCGGCCCGTGGGCGCGCGACGAATACGGCTATGCCGGCACCTACCAATGGCTGGCCAATCGCGGCTACGCGGTGCTCAACGTCAACTACCGCGGCTCCACCGGCTTCGGCAAGCAGTTCCTCAACAAGGCCGACGGCGAGTTCGCCGGCAAGATGCACGAGGATCTGCTCGACGCGGTCGACTGGGCGGTCAAGCAGGGCGTGACCACGCCCGATCAGGTCGCGATCATGGGCGGCAGCTACGGCGGTTACGCCACCCTGGTCGGGCTGACGTTCACTCCGACCACGTTCAAATGCGGCGTCGATATCGTCGGCCCGGCCAATCTGGTCACGCTGATCAATTCCTTCCCGGCCTACTGGGGCCCGCAGCTGGAATCGACCTGGTACAAGCGGGTCGGCGATCCGCGCACCGAAGCCGGGCGCAAGAAACTGTTGGAGCGCTCGCCGCTGACGCGGGTGGACGCGATTACCAGGCCGTTGCTGATCGGCCACGGCGCCAACGATCCGCGGGTGATCCAGGCCGAAAGCGATGCTTTGGTCGAAGCGATGAAGAAGAAGGGCACGCCGGTGACTTATGCCTTGTTCCCGGATGAAGGCCACGGCTTCCAGCGTCCGGAAAACCGGATGGCGTTCAATGCGGTGGCGGAAGGGTTCCTGGGCAGTTGCCTGGGCGGGCGGGTGGAACCGATCGGTGCGGACTTCAAGGGATCGAGCTTGCAGGTGCCGGCTGGGGCCGATGGGGTCGAGGGGTTGGTTGAGGCGCTCAAGACGCATCAGGCTGAGGTGAAGAAGTGAGGGTGTTGCGCTGGGTTTGAGTTCGGCGCGGTAGGTATGCAAAAAGCCCGGCCTAGGCCGGGCTTTTTGTTGGGTGGTGTGGCGGTTGTGTCAGTGGAACGGCGTTGTCGCGTTGTTGGGAGCAAGATCAAAATGGGTTCCGGCTTTCGCCGGAATGACGGGTTGTATGCGGGCGCTCTGCGTGCAGGGCGGTGCGTTCGAAGCAGCCCACGTTGTCGGCGTGGGCTGCGCTCGATAGCGGTCGGCGCGGCCGCGCTGACCCGCGCTTAGCCGGAAATCGCCAGCCGCTCGTTGTGATAACGCCGCACCGCGGCGAACCACAGCAGCGCGGCCAGGCCGAAGCCGCAGGCCAGGTACACCGCCCAGACCTGTCCGGAGATCGCTTCGCCGCGGATCACCTTCAGCAGCAGCTGGTTCTGCGCCAGGAACGGCACCGCGAACTGCCACAGCTGGGTCTTGAGCGGGTTGACCAGCAGCACGAAGGTCGGCACCAGCGGCATCAGCATCAGCCAGGTGATGTGGCTTTGCGCTTCCTTCAGGCTCTTGGCCGCGGCCGACAGATACGTCAGCAAGGCGGTGCCGATGAACGACATCGGCATCAGGATCAGCAGCATCTTGCCGATCGCCGGCAGGCCGACGTCGAGCATGCGTCCGACCCCGCTGGTCATCTGCGCGCTGAGTTTGAACGCGAGCAAGGTCAGCAGCAGCGAGAACAAACCCAGGATGCAGGCGGCGGCGATCTTGCCGCTGACGATCGCCCCGCGCGGCGCCGGCGTGGCCAGCAGCGGCTCCAGCGATTGGCGTTCGCGCTCGCCGGCGGTGGCGTCGATGATCAGGAACGCGCCGCCGGCGAAGGAGGTCATGATCAACAGGTACGGCAGCAGCGCCGACAGCACCAGGCCGCGCTTGGCTTCCGGGGTGGCGACGTCGCGGTCGCCGACGCTGAGCGGCTGGGCGACGTTGGCCGAGATCCCGCGCGCCAGCAGGCGCAAGGCGCCGACCTGGCGGCTGTAGCCCTCCAGCGCCGCGCGCACGCGCCGGCTGGGAATGTCGGCGTCGCGGCGGGTGCTGTCCTGGACGATTTCCACCAGCGCCGGCTGGCCGGCCTTCCAGTCGCTGGCGTAGTCCTTGCTGACGATCAGGGCGACGTCGTGCTGCTGGCTCTGGATCGCCGCGTCCAGATCGGCCGGCGCGGGGATGGCGACGATGTTCTGGGTGGCCAGGAACTTGATCAGGTTCGGCGCGTGTTCGGCGCCGCGCACCGGCACCCGCAGCGCGGTGTCCAGCTGGGTGCGCGCGCGGTGTTCGGCCAGCGAGCCCATGCCCAGCATCAACAGCGGATACAGCAGCGGGCCCATCAGCAGGGCGATGGCCAGGGTGCGGCGGTCGCGCGAGATGTCCAGCAGTTCCTTGCGGATCACCGACCACACGGCGGAGAAGGTTCGGGTGTTCATGCGTGCAGGCCCTCGTCGCTGCCGATCGCCTTGACGAAGGCGTCTTCCAGATTGTCCTCGCCGGTCAGCGCGCGCAGTTCGTCGGCGCTGCCGGCGGCCACCACCTGGCCCTTGGCGATGATGACGATGCGATCGCACAGCGCCGCCACCTCTTGCATGATGTGGCTGGAGAAGATCACGCAGCGGCCTTCCTCGCGCAGTCCGCGCAGGAAGCCGCGCATGGCGCGGGTGGTCATCACGTCCAGGCCGTTGGTGGGTTCGTCCAGGATCACGTTGCGCGGGTCGTGGACCAGCGCGCGGGCGATCGCGGTCTTGGTGCGTTGGCCTTGCGAGAAGCCTTCGGTCTGGCGGTCGAGGATGTCGTCCATGTCCAGGGCCTGCGACAGCGCGCGGGTGCGCTGGTCGATCTGGGCGCGGCTCATGCCGTGCAGCTCGCCGAAGTAGGCGATGTTCTCGCGCGCGGTCAGGCGCTTGTAGACGCCGCGCGCGTCGGGCAGCACGCCCAGCGCGCGCCGCACCGTGGCCGGCTGCTGGGCCGCGTCGATACCGTCGACGCGGACTTCGCCGCGGTCGGGCTGCATCAGGGTGTAGAGCATGCGCAAGGTGGTGGTCTTGCCGGCGCCGTTGGGGCCGAGCAGGCCGGTGATCTGGCCGTCGTGGGCCTGGAAATCGACCCCTTGCACGGCCTGGACCAGGCCGGTCTTGGTGTTGAAGGATTTATGCAGATCGTGGGCGGTGATCATGGGAATCCGGGAATAGAGGCGGCAACGGGGAGTCGGTGCAGCGCGAGCGGGCGGCGGATGCGGGCGGCATGCGGCCGCATTCGCCAGCGGCTGATCGCGGCTGTTACGGCTCCCATCCATTGAACGAAACGAACGGCGGCACATAGCCCAGCGTGTCCAGGCAGCGCGCGTCGAGTTTCTTGGCGTCGGCGGTTTCGATGAACTGGCCCAGCAGCTTGGGCGTGCAGCCGATCCGCAGCGCGCCGTGGCCTTGGCCGCGCAGGATCAGATGGCGGCCGTTGGGCAGATTCTTGACTACTTGATCGCCGTAGCGCGGCGGGGTGACCGGGTCGAGTTCGCCGGACAACAGCAGCACCGGCAGGCTCGACTTGAATGGCTCGTGGAAGTTCTTCGGCCGCTGCCCGGTGGGCCAGACCTTGCATTGCGCGCCCAGCACCTTGGGCATGGCGTCGCCGAGCACGGTGTCGGCGTCGGCCGGATCGAGCTTGAACAGGTCCGCGTCCTCGGCGCAGCTGACCGACAACTGCATGCCGTAGTTGAGTTCTTCGCTGAGCTGATTGCCGAGCATCTTCGACAGCGACATCAGCGGCGCGTAGCGGCCCTGGTCGGCTTCGTTGAGCATCAGCGGCAGCAGCGAGGCGGCTTCCGGGGCGTAGGAGAACATCCGGGTGAGGATCGCCACGTGGCCGGCGGTGACGCGTTCGCGCAGTTGCTCGCCGGTGTTGGGATCGCGGTAGTCGACCTCCACCGGCGCTTGCTGCAGGCGCGCCATCAATTGGCGCAGCTGCTCGCGCGGATCGGCGCCGAAACGGGCGCGGCAGGCCGGGGTCTGCTGGCACAGCTTGAACTGCGCGGCCAGCGCCGAATCCAGATTGCGCGCGTGCTCGCTGCCGAGCACCAACTCGTTCGGCGCGACCCCGTCCAGCACCACCGCGCGGGTGTGCTGCGGGTAGCGGCCGGCGTATTGCTGGGCCACCCGGGTGCCGTAGGAGACGCCGACCAGATCGACCTTGTCCGCGCCGATCGCCGCGCGCAGCGCGTCCAGATCGGCGATGGCGTCGGTGGTGGTGAAGTAGCGCGCGTCCACCGTCAGCGCCTTGGCGCAGCGTTCCACCGCGGCCACCGAGGCATCGAGCATGGCTTGCTCGCTCAGGCCGGCATCGCTCTCGCCGGCCGCCTCGCGGCAGGTCAGCGGGGTCGACTGGCCGGTGCCGCGCTGATCGACCAGGACGATGTTGCGGCGCTTGCGCACGTCGCGGAACGCGCCGTCGACCAGCGGCCAGGATGCGGTCGCGGCCTGGCCCGGGCCGCCGGCGAGGAAGAACACCGGATCGGTTTCGGCCGCGCCTTCTTCGGTGGCGGGCAGCCACGCGACCCGCAGGCCGATCTTGGCGCCCTTGGGGTCGGCGTGGTTCTGCGGTACTTCCAAGCGCGCGCATTGCGCGGCGATGGTGCCTGCGGCATAGGCCGAGGACAGGGTGCAGGGTTCGAACGCGATCTGGCCGTAATGGCGCTTGCTCGCCGCCCGCGCATCGCCGGCGGCGCCGGCCGATCCGCCGCAGCCGCTCAATCCGGCGGCCGCCAGCGCCGCGGTCAGCGCCAACAGCGCCCAGCGCGGCGGTTGATCCTTCGTGTTGCTGTGCATGTCCGTTTTCTCATCCCAAGGCGGTGCGGTGCGCCTTCAAGGATGACAGACAGGGGCTGTGGGGTGGATGTGACCAACCGAAGTGAAATAAGTGAGGGGCCGACCCCTCAACCCGAAGTCCCGATCTCCACCCCGCTGGTAAAAGCAGACCCGGCAACCCCAGCGCGATAGTCTCAGCCCGCCCTCGCCCTTCCGCCGCGAGCGGCTACAACGCAGTCGCGGCTCGCGCCGCTCCTACAGGTAGCGGCCGCGGCAACGCGGTATCGGGCCGCCTGGTGGCGGCGAATCCGACTGTAGGAGCTGCGCGAGCTGCGACCGCGCCACTGCGCTCACGATGAAAGTCACGGCGCGAGCGGCTAACGCGCCGCTGCGCCCGCCTCACTTCGACGAAACGTACTTCTCCCGCCGAATCTGCGGCACCGGCAGCCCATACTCCTTGAGCGCCTCGAAACACGCATCGACCATGTTCGGATTGCCGCACAAATAGGCGATATCCCCCGCCGCATCCGGCGCGAACTCGCCCAGGAACTGCTGCACATAGCCATGGCGCACATCCGGATGCGGATCGGCCGGCAGCTCGCGCGAGAAACACGGCACGAAGCGGAAGTTCGGTTCGCGCTCGGCGAAGGCGCGGAACTCGTCGCCGTACAACAGCTCTTCCGGCGTACGCGCGCCGAACAGCAGCACCACCTCGATGCCGCGCTCGCGGATCAGGTTCTGCAACTGCGGCAGCATCGCCCGGTACGGGGTCACCCCGGTGCCGGTGCCGATCAGCAGGTAGCGGCGGTTGGCGTCGCCCGGCATCAGGCAGAAACGGCCGAACGGGCCGCTGGCCTGGATCGGGTCGCCCTCGTTCAAGCCTTCGAACAAGGCCGTGGCGGCGCCGCCGGGCACGTAGCTGACCGCGATCTCGACCGCTTCGCCCGGGCCGAGCGCGTGGTCGTGGATGGTCGCCAGCGAGTAGCTGCGCTTGGTCGCGGTGCCGTCGGCGTACTGGAAGTGGACCTGGATGAACTGGCCGGGGATGTAGTCCAACGGCTCGCCGTCGTCGCGCAGAAACACGTAGTGGCCGACGCTGGGCGCCAGCATCCGGCGCGAAACGAGCTTGAGCGGGAATTGCTTCATGGGGGATGCGTTCTCGGTGTGCGCTCCGGCCGGCTTGCGGCGCGATCGGATGCGGAAGGGGCCCGGCCGGCCCGGCCGCGGGTTCGCGTGGGCTCACTGCGCAAAGCCTGGGTGGCGCCGGCCGTCGCGGCGCGGGATTCGGGCGCGCCGCCAGGGCTCAGGTTCCGGCCCGTCCTGGGCATCGCAACATGGGATTTCGCAACAGTCTGTGGCCGGAGTACCGCCACGGGGCCGCCTATACTAAGCCATTCGCCGCGAGGCCCGCGGCCAGCGATCCGAGACCCCCACGCAATGACCCAGCCAACGGCCCCCGCCACGGGCCCGCGTTCTGTACCGGCCGCCGCGGCGGCAGCGGTTCCCGCCCTGCGCGTGCGCGAGCTGCGCAAGACTTACGACAACAAGGTTCAAGCGCTCAAGGGCGTGTCCCTGGACGTGGCCGAGGGCGATTTCTTCGCCCTGCTCGGCCCCAACGGCGCCGGCAAGTCGACCCTGATCGGCATCGTCAGCTCGCTGGTCAATCTCAGCGAAGGCGCGGTGGAGATCTTCGGCACCGACCTGACCGGCCGCCGCGACGAAGCGATGCGCCTGATCGGCCTGGTGCCGCAGGAGCTGAACTTCAACATGTTCGAGAAGCCGCTCGACATCCTGGTCAACTACGCCGGCTTCTACGGCGTGCCGCGCGCGGTCGCCCTGGCCCGCGCCGAGGAGGAGCTCAAGCGCGCGCAGCTGTGGGACAAGGCCGGGATGATGAGCCGGACCCTGTCGGGCGGCATGAAGCGGCGGTTGATGATCGCCCGCGCGATGATGACCCGCCCGCGCCTGCTGATCCTGGATGAGCCCACCGCCGGCGTGGACATCGAGATCCGCCGCGGCATGTGGAAAACCCTGCGCGAGATCAACGCCGCCGGCACCACCATCATCCTGACCACCCACTACCTGGAAGAAGCCGAGAGCCTGTGCCGCAATCTGGCGATCATCGACCACGGCCGGATCGTCCAGCAGGGGCCGATGAAGGCGCTGCTGGCGATGCTGGACGTGGAAGGCTTCCTGCTCGACATCGACGGCACCTTGCCGGCGGCGCTGCCGCAGATCGAAGGCGTGGCGATGCTCGCCAGCGACGATCACACCCTGGATCTGGAAATGCCGCGGGCGATGGACCTCAACCGGATCTTCGCCGCGCTCGGCGACGCCGGGATCCGGGTGCGTTCGATGCGGACCAAATCCAACCGTCTGGAAGAACTGTTCGTGCGCATGATCAACCAACCCGCCGATGCCGCCGCGCAGCCGGAGACCGCCGCATGAGCCAGAGCCTTCCGGTCGGCGAAAACGCCGTCAGCCCCGCGCGCCGCAACCTGGTCGCGCTGGGCACCATCGTCCGCCGCGAGGTCACCCGGATCCTGCGCATCTGGGGCCAGACCCTGGTGCCGCCGGCGATCACCATGACCTTGTACTTCCTGATCTTCGGCGGCCTGATCGGCTCGCGCATCGGCGATATGGGCGGCTACACCTACATGGAGTTCATCGTCCCGGGCCTGGTGATGATGAGCGTGATCCAGAACAGCTACGGCAACATCTCCTCGAGTTTCTTCGGCGCCAAGTTCGGCCGCCACGTCGAGGAACTGCTGGTCAGCCCGATGCCGAACTGGGTGATCCTGTGGGGCTATGTCGCCGGCGCCGTGCTGCGCGGGCTGATGGTCGGCGCGATCGTGCTGGCGATCGCGATGTGCTTCACCACCGTGCGCATGCCGCATCCGCTGGTGACCCTGACCACCGTGCTGCTGGGCGCGACGATCTTCTCGCTGGCCGGTTTCATCAACGCGGTGTACGCGAAGAAGTTCGACGACGTCGCCATCGTCCCGACCTTCATCCTGACCCCGCTGACCTATCTGGGCGGCGTGTTCTATTCGGTCAAGCTGCTGCCGCCGTGGGCCGAGGCGGCCACCCACGCCAACCCGATCTTCTACATGGTCAACGCGTTCCGCTACGGCCTGCTCGGCAGCAGCGATGTGCCGCCGTGGGTGGCGTATGCGTTGATGCTGGCGTTCGTGGCGGCGCTGTCGTCGTTGGCGCTGTGGCTGCTCAAGCGCGGCGTGGGATTGCGCAGCTGAGCCTGCCATCGCGAGGTAGTTTCGCGACCTGCCTGT
>NZ_JBAMDI010000222.1:0-9589 GCF_036961695.1 Pseudomonas sp. CGJS7
GTCGGATACCGGGCATCGATCTGCGCCAGCGCCAGCGTGTACAGTGACCGCGCAGGGGGAGCGAGCGCAGCCGTTCTTGGGGGGAAGGGAATGAATCAAGCGATCCGACTGGCCGGCTTCTTCGCCGCGCACGGAGTGTGGTGCGTGGCCGACGGCGAGAGTCTGATTCCGATGTACGCCTTCGAAACCGCGCAGGGCGAACGGCAAATGGTCCGCTACGCCAGCGAGCAAGCCGAAACCGGGGTCGGCGAGGGCCGCGCGCGGCTGGCATCGAATCCCGATGAGGCCCGCCACGCGGTGCTGGTGCACGACGGTTACCTCACCCTGCCGTCGGGCCGCACCGACGCGCTGATCCTGAGCGTGCGCGATTTCGCCGGCGATCTGGCCGCGACCGTGGCCGTGCCCTACCGCAACGCCGCCCACCCGCAGGGCTTCGCCGTGCACCGGCCCAAGTTTCTCGATTGGCGCGGCGCCAGCGACCCGGACTACGACACGCTCGGCGAGAGTTTCTTCGCCGGGGTGGAAGAGCACGAAATGGGCGACCGCATCTGGCAGGCCAAGCTCGACGATTCGGTCTGATCGCCGCCCGGCCCGCGGCCGCCGGGATTGATCCGCGTCACAGAAGCGCAGCGCCGAAGCGGAAACTGCAATCTGCCGCGTGGATGATGGCGGGTCTTTCGCGCCAGCCCTGGGCGATGCATCCACCGCTCGGCCACCGATGGAGAACCGCGCACCGATGAGCGATCCGCAACGCCGCCGTTTCCTGATCGGCCTCGGCCTGGGCGGCGCGGCCTGCGTGGCCGGGCCGGTGGCGATGTGGCGCTGGACCGGCGGCCACGGCCATCGCCTGGCGTCGGCGCCGGACCTGCAATTGCTGCCGCCCGATGCGCGCTTCGTGCAGCCGCTACGCTTGCCCGGCGGCGACGGGCTGATGGCGGAGATCGACCTCAAGCAGCCGGTCGCGCTGACCGCGCGCGCGATCGAGCAAGGCTTGTTCCCGGGCGCGCCGACCACGCTGTGGTCCTACGTCGGCAAGCGCGACGGGCGCGATGCGATCAACCCGCTGCTGCGCGCGCGCCGCGGCGAGCTGATCGATGTCGGCTTAGACAACCGTCTGGCCGAGGACACCACCATCCACTGGCACGGCCTGTCGGTGGATGAGGCCAACGACGGCAGCGGCCTGCATCCGGTCGCCGCCGGCACCAGCCGCCGTTATCGCTTGCGGGTCGACAACCGCGCCGGCTTGTACTGGTACCACGCCCATCCGCACGGCCGCACCGGCGTGCAGTTGCAGCGCGGGCTGGCCGGCTTGCTGTTGATCGAGGACGAAGAAGAACTGGCGTTGCGCGCGCGTCTGGGCATGCGTTGGGGCGAGCGCGACTTGCCGCTGATGATCAGCGACAAACAAGTCGGCGCCGACAACGCCATCGTCTACAAGGACGGCGCCGACGACTGGATCGGCAACCGCGTGCTGGTCAACTGGACGCCCGAGCCGTACCTGGAGGTGATCCCGGCCTGGTATCGCTTCCGCCTGGCCAACGTCGCCAACGCGCGCATGCTGCGGCCGTGCTTCATGCACGGCGACAAGGCCTTGCCGATGCAGTTGATCGGCTGCGACGGCGGTTTGCTCGAGCGCGCCTGGCCGGTCGACGACGTGTTTCTGGCGCCGGCGCAACGGGTCGATGTGCTGGTCGACTTCGGCGCGCTGGCGCCGGGCGAGAAAGTGACGCTGCGCAGCCTGGACTACGTGGCGATGGAAAACGAAGACGAATCCGGCGCGTTCCTGCCCGATCCGATGGGCGACCATCCCGGCGCCGCGGCGATGGGCGAGCCGCTGGATCTGATGGAGCTGCGGGTGATCGAGTGCGCGCCGCGCGACCGGCCGCCGGCCAAGCTGCCGGACCTGCAGGCGCTGTCGAAGATCGAGCCCCTGCCCGACACCGCCGACTGGCCGGTGCGCGGCCTGCGCCTGCGCATGGACGAAGAAGGCCGCTGGTTCATCAACGACTGGAACTTCCACCTCAGCGGCCACGAACCGGCATTCTCGATCAAGCGCGGCAGCCGCGAGGTCTGGGAAGTCCGCAACAGCATGACCAGCATGCCGCACCCGATCCACCTGCACGGCTTCCAGTTCCGGGTGCTGTCGCGCGCGATCAGCCCACCCGACATCCGCGGCCGTCAGGTCGCGCCGGGCGGCTTGAACCCGCAGGATCTGGGCTACAACGACACCGTGGTGGTGTGGCCGGGCGAGATCGTGCGGCTGGCCATCGATTTCGCTCAACCCTTCACCGGCACTCAGCGCTACATGCTCCATTGCCACAACCTCGAACACGAGGACATGGGCATGATGCTGACCTTCGCGGTGACCGACTGACCGCGGCGCGCTTACGCGTCGCTACTGGAGCTTGGCTATGCCGCGTAGTTTCGTTCGCTTGTCCGCGATGTCGTTGTCGATGGCGCTCGCACTGTGCGCCTGCACCGCGCCCACCGGCGGCGACGCCGGTAAGTCCGCCGCGCCAGCGCCGCTGACCGCGGCGGAGCTCGGCGATGAGAAGGCCAAGATCAGCTACATCGTCGGCCGCGATTTCGCCGCCAGCATCGAACCGATCCGCGGCGAACTCGACGAAGCGGTGGTGCTGCGCGCGATCCGCGACGCCCAGGCCGGGCGCGCCTCGTTGTTCGACGACGCCCAGAGCAAGCGCATCCGCGAAGGTTTCAGCGAACACCTGCGCGGCAAGCACGACGCCGAGGTCAAGGCGATCGCCGCGCGCAATCTGAGCGCGGGGCAGGCGTTCCTGAAGAAGAACGCCTCCGCGCAAGGGGTCAAAACCACCGCTTCGGGCCTGCAGTACCAGGTGTTGAGCGAAGGCCGCGGCAGCCACCCCAAGGCCAGCGACACGGTGCGGGTGAACTACATCGGCAAGCTGCTGGACGGCAGCAAATTCGAAAGCACCTACGACACCGACCATCCGGCTGAGTTCGTGTTGGCCCAGGTAATGCCGGGCTGGACCGAGGGCGTGCAGTTGATGACGCCGGGCGCCAAGTACCGGTTCTGGGTGCCGGCGGCGCTGGCTTACGGCGAGCGCGGCATGGCCGGGCAGATCGAACCGAACTCGGTGCTGGAGTTCGAGATCGAGTTGCTGGAGATCGCCGGGCAGGGCGCGCCGACGCACGATGAGTGACTTTGGTGTCGCGGCGACGGATGGAGCTCGCCCTTAAGAGCGACACTCCTGGCGACCAACCGCGACGATGCTCTCACACCGTCATTCAACCGCGACGATGCGCCCACACCGTCATTCCGGCGGAAGCCGGAACCCATTTTGACGTTGCTGTTGCTGTTGTCGTCTGAAGTTACGAGCAAGAGCAAGATCAAAATGGGTTCCGGCTTCCGCCGGAATGACGGTGTGGTGAGGTTTCGCGCAGGGTTGGCTTGCGGAGTACCGAGTACCGATTGCCTAGCCGGCGCAGTGATGCGGCTTGGGTCGAATCGCAAGCCGGCGATTAGCCGAGAAACTCCCGCTGACATCGATAAACGAACTCGCGGCAGCGGCCGCCGATACTCAGCAGCCCGCCCGTTTTTGTGCTCCCGATTCGCCGCGTTCCAGCCACCGAATCCAAACTTGTGACGCATGCCGCGTTGGTCGAGATCGCGGCAGCCAAATCCGTCGCAATCGTGTAGCACTTTTCCCGCCACACTCCGCAGCCATCGTCGGCGGTATCGGCGCGATACCGCCCCAGCCTTCCCAGCCACTCCCGTCTTCGGAGACAGCCAGTGAATTCCAAGCTCAAGGGCGCGCCCGCCTACGGCGCCATCGCCACCCTGCTGATCGGCGCCGCCGTCCTCGCGCCCGCGCACGCGGCGCAGCGCACGCTGCAACTGTCCGAAGACGACACCCACAGCAAGCCGATCGCCGCGGCCGCTTCGCTGCGCGCCACGCCCCTGGCCAAGGCCGCGGCCGACCGCGTCTGCGAAACCGGCGCGCGCTGGTTGCGGATCGGTTTCAAGGAACTCAAGTTGTCCGGCTACGACTCGCTGGTGCTGACCAGCAGTGGCGGCGACAAGCTGGTGTTCGAAGGCGGCCACTGGAACGAGCGCAGCTTCACCACCCGCGCGCTGCGCGGCGAGTGCGTCGACATCAAGCCTTACTTCAGCCAGCCCGCCAGCGGCTTCCAGCTCGACCGTTACGAGTACAGCGCCACGCCGCTGGAAAAAGCCACGGTGGTGGTGGCCGGCGCCGGCGATATCTGCGACACCAGCGGCAACGCCTGCCAAGGCACCTCCGATCTGATCGTCTCGATCAATCCCACCGCGGTGTTCACCGCCGGCGACAACGCCTACAACAGCGGCACCCTGAGCGAATACAACAACCGCTACGCGCCGACCTGGGGCCGGTTCAAGGCGCTGACCAGCCCGTCGCCGGGCAATCACGACTACAGCACCTCAGGCGCCAAGGGTTACTTCGATTACTTCAACGGCGTCGGCAATCAGACCGGTCCGGCCGGCGATCGCAGCAAGGGCTATTACAGCTGGGATGTGGGCGATTGGCATTTCATCGCCCTCAACACCATGAGCGGCGGCACCGTGGCCAGCGCCCAGGTCACCTGGCTCAAGAACGATCTGGCCGCCAACACCAAGCCCTGCACCGCGGCGTACTTCCATCACCCCCTGATCAGCCGCGGCAGCTACAGCGGCTACAGCCAGGTCAAGCCGTTCTGGGATGCGTTGTATGCGGCCAAGGCCGATCTGGTTCTGGTCGGCCACGACCACAACTACCAGCGCTACGGCAAGATGAATCCCGACAAGAACGCGGCCAGCGACGGCATCCGTCAGATCCTGGTCGGCACCGGCGGCCGCGCGTTCTACGACATCAGCGGCAGCCACGCCTTGCTGGAGGCCAGCAACGACAACACCTTCGGCGTGCTCAAGCTCACTTTGACCGCGACCGGCTACACCGGCGACTTCGTGCCGCGCGCGGGCAGCAGCTACACCGATCATTTCACCGGCACCTGCAACAAGGGCGGCGGCAATCCGCCGGGTCAGAGCCAGACCTTCAACAGCGTGCGCGACGTGACGGTGAAGTCCGGCGGCAGCCGCGACAACAGCGCGACCTTGTTCGCCGACGGCAGCGACGGCGGCCAGACCCTGCGCGGCCTGATGGCGTGGGACGTCTCCGCCGCGGCCGGCAAGACCATCACCGGCGCGCAAGTGAAGCTGCAGATCACCGACCGCTCCACCGGCACCTACGACCTGTATCAGGCCGGCGCGGCCTGGACCGAAGCCAACGCCAGCTACAGCGGCGTCAGCCTGGGCACCAAGATCGGCTCGATCGTGCCCAGCGCCACCGGCGCGCAGACCCTGACCCTCAACGCCGCCGGCCTGCAATTGGTGAAGAACTGGGCGTCCGGCTCGGTCGCCAACAACGGCGTGGTGCTGTCGTCCACTTCCAGCGACGGCGTGGATTGGTCCTCGCGCGAAGGCGCCAACGCGCCGCAGCTGATTCTGACCTACAGCCCGTAAACCGCACTTGGCGGCCGGCCGCATCGGCCGGCCGCGCGAATAATGACGGCGCCTAAGCGCTGCTGAAATGACGGCGCCTAAGCGCTGCTGATAAAGCCGCGCCGCTTAGCGACCGTCATTCCGGCGAAAGCCGGAATCCATCTTGATCTTGCTCTCGCCGGCTCGGCCAAGGCAGTTCTGTCGGCGGCGACCGAAAACGACAACGCCCGCGAAAGCGGGCGTTGTCGTCTACATCAGCGCGATGGCTTAAGCGGATCGCTCAACCCATCGCCGTCAGCGCCGGACGCGCGTTGGCGCCGGCGCCGATCATCAGCTTGACCGATTCCTTGATCCGTTCCGCGCCGCCGAGCTTGACCGCGGCGATCAAACGATCGCCGATGGTCTTGTGTTCGTCGGCGGCGTTGTTGGCGTGCGCGCCGAGAATCGCCAGACCTTTTTCGGTCAGTCGGTAACGCAAGGCCAGGTGCACGAACGGAACGCCGTTCAACGACTCTTTGACGCAAGCGGTACTGCGCAGATACCCCTCATCCATCAGCCACTCGAACGTCGCACCGCAGGCGAGAACCGCCGCGGCCATGGCTTCGCGATTGGTGGGGTCCACGCCCGGAAGATGACGCGCCGATTCCTCGGCGTTGAAGCGGGCTACGACGGGATGCTGCTCAAGCGCCGCCGCGCAGATCCGCGCGGTGGCAATGCTGAAAACCTCGATGTTTTTCATGTATGACGCCCCCTGACGTCCTTGCTATTTACGAGGGCATTACGTAAAAACGGCGTGATGAAAAAAGATGTAATGAATTGAAAAATAAGGACTATTTCTTGAATTTGGTCGCGTCTGAAATGTGATGCCTGCAGGCCCAACCATGACAAACTGACCCGCCGCGACACAAGCCGTACCCGTTGCGGCACCCGCGCGAACGCGGGCTTGTCAGGTACATGAACGAAGCTTGGTTCCGAAACGCTCAGCTTTCGCTGGGAGCCAATTCGATCACCGTGTCGATCGTATCGGGCAGCGTCGCAGGCAATGCGATCACCGCCTCCGCACCGTCGCGGCGCAAGGCCAGTTCGCGACCGCCATCGAGCAATCGCGCGCGCAACGCGCCGTCGGCGCGCACCCGCAACTCGCCGTCGGCGGGGCGCTCGAACACATGCAGGTACCAGCGCTTGCCCTTGGCGGTGATGCGGCCCCAAGTGACCGGCGCGGTGGGATTGGCCTGGGTGGCGTAGATCGAATCGCCGTTGCGTTGCAGCCACGCGCCCATCTCGCGCAGCCGTTGCACGCTCGCCTCGGGCACGCTGCCGTCGGCCATCGGCCCGATGTTGAGCAACAAGTTGCCGCCCTTGCTGGCGGTGTCGGCCAGATCGCGCACCAGTTCGCGAGTGGATTTCCAGTGGGTGTCCAGCGCGCTGTAACCCCAGGTGCCGTTCATGGTCATGCACGCTTCCCAGTCCACGCCGGCCACGCCCTGCGCTGGAATGGCCTGCTCGGGCGTGGTGAAGTCGCCGTGCGCGCGGTCGAACCATTTCAGGCTGCCTTGCGGATCGTCGTAGCCCAGCGAGCGGTACAGACGGTTGTTCATGACGATGCCGGGTTGCGCCTTGCGCACCATCGCCATCAGTTCGCCGGCGCGCCAGGTTTCGCCTTCGGCGCCGGGGTTGGAGTAGTCCCACCACAGCACGTCGATGGGGCCGTAGCGCTCGACCAACTCGCGCACCTGCGCCTGCAGGAAATCCTGGTACTGCTTGAGGTTGGCGCGCTTGGCGTAACCGGGGTCTTCTTTATCCCCGGCCTTCTCCAGCGGATGCGGCAGCGGGTGTTCCAGGCGGGCGAAGTCGCGGTAGGGATAGGCTGGGTGATGCCAATCGATCACCGAGTGATACAGCCCGACCTTCAGGCCTTCCGCGCGCGCGGCGTCGACGATTTCGCGGACCAGATCGCGGCCGGTGGCGTCCTTGGCATCGAAGTCGCTGACCGCGCTGTCGTGCAGGGCGAAGCCTTCGTGATGCTTGCTGGTGAACACCAGATACTTGGCGCCGGACTGCTTGGCCAGCCTGGCCCATTCGCGGGCGAAGCCGGGCTTGGGTTTGAACAGCGGCAGCATCTGCCTGGCGTATTCGTCGGTGGGCACGTGCGCGTTGCGCTGGATCCATTCGGCCGAGCCCTTGATCGCTTCGCCGTTCCAGCGCCCGGCGGCGCCGGAATACAGGCCCCAGTGCACGAACATGCCCAAGCGCGCCTCGCGCCACCACTGCATCCGCGCATCGAACGCGGCCTGGCTTTCGCTGGGCGCGACCGTCGCCGGTTTGGCCACCTGCGCCGCCGGAGTGACCGCGTGCGCGGCGGGCAGCGCGGCCAGCAGTGCGATCAACGCGACAGTCGCAATACGCGGGGCGGTGGCGAGCGGCATCGGGCGTCTCCGGCATAGGGCAAACCGCATCGAAACAAACGCGCGGCGATGCAGTCAACCGTGGCGCGGTTTGTCGCGGCTTGGACGCCGCCGCGAAATTTCAAATCGCGCGCAAATCGTCGAAACAAATACAAAACGCGGCAATCCGCGCGCGATGCGCGACGCGGCGGCGATCCGCACTAGACTCCAGTCATCGCACTGTCGCGCCGGCCGGCGCCGAGGTTTCATGGATCGTCGCCGCTTTCTCATCAACGGCACCGCCGCGGCGGTAAGCGCCGCACCGCTGGCTTCCGCGTTCGGCGCCCGCCATGCCGAGTCCGCGCAGTCGTCGAACCCGGCGCAGCGGCCGCGTCCGGATCGGCGGCAACTGGCGTGGCAGCGCGAAGAGCTGGCGATGTTCGTGCACTTCACCGTCAACACCTTCACCGATCGCGAGTGGGGCGAGGGCGACGAAGATCCGAAGCGGTTCGATCCCGGCGATCTGGATGCGCGGCAATGGGCGCGCGCGGCCAAGGCCGGCGGTTTCGCCAGCATGATCCTGACCGCCAAGCATCACGACGGCTTCTGCCTGTGGCCGACCGCGACCACCGACCACAGCGTGCGCAGCAGTCCGTGGCGCGGCGGCCAGGGCGACGTGGTGCGCGAGTTCGTCGATGCGTGCCGCGCCGAAGGCTGGGGCGTGGGCTTCTATCTCTCGCCCTGGGACCGGCACGAGCCGCGCTACGGCAGCGGCAAGGCCTACGACGATTTCTACATCGCCCAACTCACCGAACTGTTGACGAACTACGGCCCGGTGATCGAAGTGTGGTTCGACGGCGCCAACGGCGAAGGGCCCAACGGCAAGCGTCAGGCCTACGATTGGCCGCGCATCCACCGCACCGTGCGCGAGCTGCAGCCGGAGGCGGTGATCTTCTCCGACGCAGGCCCGGACGTGCGCTGGATCGGCAACGAGCGCGGCGTCGCCGGCAGCACCTGCTGGGCGATGGTGGATCCGGCGCGGGTGCCGTATCCGGGTTACGACCGGCCCTGGGTCGGCGAAGCGCTGCAACAAGGCGACCCGCACGGCAGCGTGTGGCGCCCGGGCGAAACCGACGTATCGATCCGGCCCGGCTGGTTCTGGCACGCCGCCGAAGACGCCAAGGTGCGCAGCGCCGACAACCTCATCGATTTGTATTGCAGCTCGGTCGGCCGCAACAGCAAGCTGCTGCTCAACGTGCCGCCCACGCGCGCCGGCCGCTTCCACGACACCGACGTCGCCCGTCTGGCCGAGTTCGGGCGAAAGCGCGCGGCGCTGTTCGCAGGCGGCAACCGGCTGGCCGGCGCGCGCGTGCGCGCCAGCGACGGCCAGACGCCCGAACGCGCGCTCGATGGCGATGCGGATTCGTTCTGGCGCGCCGAGGCGGGCGAGGCGTGGCTGGAGTTCGAACTGGAACAAGAGATCGAGTTCGACCTGTTGTGTCTGCAGGAAGCCATCGCCGACGGCCAGCACGTGGCCAACCACCGCTTCGAGATCTGGCGCGACGGCGCCTGGCGGACCGTGGCCTGGGGCACGACCATCGGCTGCAAGCGCCTGGAGCGGTTCGAGCCGGTGCGGGCGCGACGGCTGCGGCTGGTGATCGAACACGCCTACGCGCCGGCGCGGATCGCCACGGTGGCGGTGTATCGC
>NZ_JBAMDI010000223.1:0-9571 GCF_036961695.1 Pseudomonas sp. CGJS7
CCGCGGCGCCCCTGACTGCGCGTATCCACCGTGATCCTTACCCCGAGCGAAATGTGAAATGAAACGATATATCATTTCATTTACTCGGCAATGTAAGTCGCAGTGAAGACCGCGTCAATACGCCGTCGGGCGCTTCCGTCTGGACGATTGGGAATGAGCTTCTGCCCAGGCGTTATCGGCGCGCACGGCGAAGTCGCGCCGCCGCGCGAGCGGCGACGCCGATTCGGCACATTCGGTTCGACTACGCCAGGCCGCTGGCTGTCCGCCGCACACGGCTCAACCGACTCGCCGCAAGCCAGGCATCGAGAACCTTTGGGGCGACTGGGGTCGGGCGAACGCGGCTACCCCAGCCGGATGAAATCGTTGGCCCCGCTGCGCCGGGTGCGCCGGGCGACTTCGAAGCCGTTGGCCGAGCCCTTGTGGTCGGTGTTGCCTTCGATGCTGAGGAAGCTCTCGCCATCGCCGTCGAAGGCGAAACCGGTGTGGATCCAGTCGCTGGCGGTCTTGCGCACCAGGAAGATCCCGCACGCGCCGAGCGCGGCGAAGCCCGGATCGCCGCCGGTCACCGACTTGCCCGGCACGAATCGCCCGGCCGCCTTGGCCTGCCGCGCCAGTTCGTCGCAACCGAAGCTGCCGGCGATCGGCGCGCTGCGCCCGGCCTTCTCCGCCGCCTGTTGCAACACGAAGCTGACGAAACCGGCGCACCACAGCATCGCGTCGCCGTCGCTGCCCTTCATGTACGCGCGCACCCACGGCCCGCGATTGGCGCCGCCCAACTCGACCGGATGCGCGGCCAGGTGCTGCTCGGCGAACCAACGCACCAAGGCCGGATACGGTTTGTTCGGCGCGCTGGCGTGCAAGCCGACGATCCGCGCCAGCGGATCGACCAGCGCCGCCCACACCGCCGGATTCAACGCGCCGGCGTACGCGAGTTGCTTGCGTTGGGCGAAGGCTTCCAGCGCGCGATTGCTGGCCGGACCGAACTTGCCGTCGATCGGCGTGCCGTTGCCGTGATAGCCCAGCCACTCCTGAATCCGTTTGACCGCCGCGCCGCTGGCGCCCTGGGCGATCGCGCCGGGAAAGTCCAATTCGCGGCGGATATAGGCCTGATCCTGCAAAGCCATGTGCGTGCTCCCTGTAAGCGTTGCGTCCATGAGCCACGGCGCTGCCGTCGCGGCGCGCGATGGCGCACCGCACGGTCGGATCGTCGCGGTGTCGGCGGCGCGCCCGCATTGCAGCGAGTCGGGCCGCGACTTCATAGCCAACGCCGGCACGCCGGCGGGACGGTCAAAAGCGATTGCTGCGAAAGTGAATCAACTCGCGATTCAAGCGCGAACGCGACGGCGCTGTCCGTATCGCCGCCGCTTCGACGTTGTCGGCCATTCGCAATTCGCGATCAGTTCGCGTCGTGGAAGATCACCCCCAAGGTATGCCGCTGCCCGCCATGCAAGGCGCTGACGCCGTGGCGCATGCTCACCCGGTAGTAGCCGCGCACGCCGCGCACCGGCCGTTGGTTGACCGCGAACGCCACCGCATCGCCTTGCGCCAACGGCACCACATCGACCCGCGACTGCATGCGCGGGCGCTGTTCGGTCAGCACGAACTCGCCGCCTTCGAAATCGCGCCCGGGTTGCGACAACAAGATCGCTACCTGCAACGGGAACACATGTTCGCCGTACAAATCCTGATGCAGGCAGTTGTAGTCGCCGGCTGCGTAGCGCAGCAGCAGCGGCGTCGGCCGCGATTGGCCGGCGCGGTGGCAGCGGGAAAGGAATCCGTCCAGATCGGCGGGATAGTCGATATCCACGCCCATCGCCCGGTTCCAATCCGCGGCGATCGGCGCCAGCCACGGATACAGACGCTCACGCAGCCCTTGCACCAGCCGCGGCAACGGATAGCGAAAGTAACGGTACTCGCCGCGCCCGAAGCCGTGCCGGGCCATCACCACCCGACTGCGGTACAAGCCCTCTTCGTCGTAGCCCGCGGCGACGGACCGGCATTGCGCCGGCGTCAGCAAACCCGGCAACAGCGCGCGGCCGGATCGGTCCAGTTGCGCAGCGATCTCGTTCCAGTCGTAGGTTTCGATACGCTCTTGAGTCGATCCGAACGGATCGCTCGGATAATCGTGCGCATGCGTCGGCGCCGTTGCGTTTGCGTTCATACAATCGCTCGCGATGAAGTGACCGCCATCATCGCCACGCGCGCCAGTGACAACTATCCGCTGCTTGCGCTGCACTGTGAGGTTCGACGCGATATTGCCGATCGTGCCGGCTCGCATGTTCAGCAGCGAGCAAGCCTGCGCTGGGCGAGCTGCGAAAAACCCCTTGTTTTCCGTTACTTCTGGGCTAGAAAAATGTCCAAGTACCGTAAACAGAACGTTTAGTTCCTGTAAAAAACCCCGATAAATTCAGCTTCGATTGAAGCGCAGTCACGATACTGCGCACACCGAATCCACATGGACGCCTTAACCCCGAGGCGCGTGGACCCGGAAATAAAATCAATAAGAGGCTAGACCTTATGAAGCGTGCATTGCTTGCCCTGACCCTCGCCGCTGCGCTGCCGTTGTCCGCTTCGGCCGCAGAAGGCATTTCGTACAACTATGTCGAAGCTGGTTACTCCAAGCTCGACGCCAAGAACAGCTATGCCGATGCGGACGGCTGGGCGATCGGCGGTTCCTACGCGTTCCTGCCGAACTTCCACGTCTTCGGCGACTACACCAAGCAGGAAACCGATTCGATCCGCTTCAACAGCTTCACCGTCCCCAGCACCGATCTGGACACCTGGCGCGTCGGCGTGGGTTACAACCACGAGCTGAGCAAGCGCGTGGATCTGGTCACCCGCATCGCCTATGAGCAGCACAAGTTCGACAACCGCATGTTCGGCGACGACAAGCTCAAGGGCGGCAGCGTGGAAGCCGGCGTGCGCGGTTCGCTGGCTCCGAACTGGGAAGGCTATGCCTTCGCCGGTTACCAGGACTACGACAAGCACTACGACGGCAAGTTCTACGGCCGCATCGGCACCCAGGTGAAGTTCAACCAGAGCTGGGGCATCACCGCCGACGCCAAGTTCATCGATGGCGGCGAAAAAGAGTTCTTCATCGGACCGCGCTTCAGCTTCTAAAGAAAGCGCTACCGATCGAACCTAGCAACAATCGCGATTCTTTCTCTCTCTCCCCTCGAAACGTCGCGATCGGGCCCGGCTGAAAAGTCGGGCCCTTTTTTTGCGTTTGGTTTTGGAGCCGTCAGCGAGATCGGTCGGCCTGAGTCGGCAAGAGCAGAATCAAAATGGATTCCGGCTTTCGCCGGAATGACGGTGGTGGGGTTGCGCGGTGGGTTGGCGGCTTTCAGCGGACACGGCCGCTCGCGCCTTGCCTGCGCAAGACACGTGCTGTCGGGATAGGAAGGTCGTCGGCAAGAGCAGAATCAAAAGGGATTCCGGCTTTCGCCGGAATGACGATGGTGGGGTTGCGCGGTGGGTTGGCGGCTTTCAGCGGACACGGCTGCTCGCGCGTCTTGCCTGCGCAAGGCGCGTGCTGTCGGGATGGGAAGGTGTCGCGCGGCCGAACGGCCGGCGCGATCTCAGCCGAGGCTCAACCGAACAAGTCGCTCGGGTATTCGGGCTTCTGTTCGCGCGAGAGCAGCTTGCGCAAGCCGTCGGACGGGGTGATCTGTCCGTGCAGCACCGCGCGCACCGCGCTGGAGATCGGCAATTCGATGCCGTGGCGTTCGGCCTGGCGCATGACTTCGTCGGCGGTCTGCACCGACTCGACCACCTGGCCGATTTCGCGCACCGCGTCTTCGATCGATTGGCCGCGGCCCAGGGCCAGGCCCAGGCGGCGGTTGCGCGACAGATCGCCGGTGCAGGTCAGCACCAGATCGCCGAGACCGGCCAGACCCATCAGGGTTTCCGGCTGGCCGCCGATGGCCTGATTGAGCCGCAGCATTTCGTTGAGGCCGCGGGTGATCAAACCGGCGCGCGCGTTCAAGCCCAGTTGCATGCCGTCGGCGACGCCGGTGGCGACCGCGAGCACGTTCTTCATCGCGCCGCCGAGCTCGGCGCCGAGCATGTCGTCGCCGGTGTAGGCGCGAAACGCCGGGCCGTGCAGCGCGTCGGCGACCGCCTGAGCGAACTCGGCGTCGTCGGAATGCACGGTCAACGCGGTCGGCAGGCCTTGCGCGACTTCCTTGGCGAACGACGGGCCGGTGACCACGGCCAGCGGCACGTCGGCGCCGAGCACTTCTTCGGCGACCTCGTGCAGGAAACGCCCGCTGCCCGGTTCGAAGCCCTTGGTCGCCCAGGCCACGCCCGCGTGCGCGGGGCGGTACGGCGCCAGCGAGCGCAGGGTTTCGGCGAAGGCGTGCGAGGGCACCACCACCAGCACCAGATCGGCGTCTTGCATCGCCGCGGCCAGGTCGGTGGTCGCGCGCAAGGATTCGGGCAAGGCGATGCCCGGCAGATAACGCGGGTTTTCGTGCCGGGTATCGATGGCCGCGGCGCCGTCGGCGTCGCGGCCCCACAGCACGGTCGGATGACCGTGCCGGGCGATCAGCGCCGCCAGAGCGGTGCCCCAGGAACCGGCGCCCAACACCGCGATGCGCGGCTTGGGCGGGTTGGCGTTGTGCGAACTCATGCGCGCCGGGCCCGAGGCGTCAGGCTCAAGCGTTGCCGACGGTTTCCGCGTCGGCCAGGCTCTCGCCCTGACCGCGCTGACGCAGGCCTTCGGCGTACAGCGCGTCGAAGTTGATCGGCTGCAGGAAGAACGGCGGGAAGCCGCCGGCCTGGATCAGGTCGCTGATCAGCTGACGGGCATAGGGATAGAGCACGTTCGGGCAGTGGGTGCCGAGCATCGCGTCCAGGGTCTGGCCGTCGAAGCCGATCAGGCCGAACACGCCGGCCTGCTTCACTTCGGCCAGGTACATCGGCTTGTCGTTGGCGGTGCAGGTCAGGGTCACGCCGAGCACGACTTCGAAGGCGTTCTCGCCGACGCGCTGGACGTTCTGGGCCAGGTTCAGCTGCAACTGCGGCTGGGCGGCTTCGGCGAACACCGCCGGCGCGTTGGGCACCTCGAAGGAGACGTCCTTGACGTAGATCTTCTCGACGGTGAATGCGGGGCCGGTTGCGGCTTCGGCCGGCGCTTCGGCGCCGTTGACGTTTTCTTCGGACATCGGGTGACTCCCCCAGCGGAATGAATTTCGGAAAAGAGGCCGATTATGCCCGCTCGCGCGGACCGGGACCAAACGGCCGGCCGGAAGCGAGTGCGGCATGGATCGACGATGGAGCAGCTTGGATTGAGGCGGCCGCCGGGCCAATCAAGTGCCGGGCGGAACCACCGCACAAAATCGCGGACCGCCGTCGCGACGGCGGCGTTGGATCGGTTTTGTGCTCACCGGCCCGCGCCATCCGCGCTGCAGCCTAGGCGCGGCCGATGGCGAAGGCGCGACAGCGCCGGGCTCAGTTGCGGCCCTTGACCAGCGGCAGATCGGCCTGCTGCCAGGCCTGGACGCCGCCTTCGAGCCAATAGACCTGCTCGAACCCGGCCTTCTTCAGGCGCTTGGCCGCGTCGGCCGAGGCCTGGCCGTTGCGGCACACCGCCACCACCGGCAATTGCTTGGCGTTGGCCAGCAGCTTGCTTTCCGGGTCGAACTGGCTCGGCTGGACCGAGCGGCTGCCGGCGATGTGGCCCTTTTCGAACTCGCCGCTGGCCGACAGGTCGATCACCAGGGCGTTGTCGCGGTTGATCAGCGCGGTCAGCTCGGCCGGGCGCAGGGCCTTGTAGCCGCGGAACAGGCGGGCGATTTCGGTGTAGATCAATGCCAGGGTCAGGCCGACGAAGCCCAGCGACAGGTACAGGTGGCGGCCGGCGAACGCCAGCAGTTCATCAAAGCTCACGGATCGGGACTCACGCACGGGGCGAATCGGGGCGAGGCCGGCACGGCCCACGCGGGGCCGCGATTGTCGCCCAGGGCGCGCCGCGGCGCAAAACGCGAGCCTTGCTCCCTCTCCCGCTTGCGGGGTGAGGGGCCGCGCTTGCGAGCCATTGGCTCGCGCGGCACCGAACGCCCGAACGCTAGGCGTTCGGGCCGGGGTGGGTTGGGGTGAGGGCCCGACGGCCCGCGTGCCCTCATTCGCCCTGGCGGGCACCTTCTCCCGCAAGCGGGAGAAGGGAAAGCTGGCTCCCTCTCCCGCTTGTGGAGAGGCTTGGGGTGAAGGCCCGGCGGTCCGTGCGCCCTCATCCGCCCTGGCGGGCACCTTCTCCCGCGAGCGGGAGAAGGGAAAGCTCGGTTACTGACCTTCCCAGAAATCCGGCAGGCCGCTGATCAGCCACCAGGTCTTGGCTTCCGGATCCCACTCCCAGGCCTCGATGTAGCGCACGCTGCGCTCGGCCAGGGTGTGGCGGTTGATCACGTTGATGTTGACCACCCGCGCCGCGGTGCCCCTTTTCTTGTCCATTTCGCTGCCGGCGTCGTTGTAGCCGGAGACCTGGATCTGCTTGTAGCGCTCCAGCTGGATCGGCGTGGGCGCCAGTTTCTTGCGCAGTTCGGGCTTGATCAGGTTGGCCGCGCCTTCGAAATCGCCCCAGCGGATCGCCGCGGAATAGGCGTACTGCTGCTCGGTGATCTTGTTGTTCTGGGTGCCGGTGGTCTGGCAGCCGGCCAGGGCGAACGCGAACAGGCAGGACAGCAGCACGAACTTCAGCAGGCGCATCGCGGACTCCGACTCAGGGGAACGTTCGGCGTGCATCCTACCCGCCGCGTCAGGGCTTAGCGATGGCCACGTAGCGGGCCGTGAACTCGGTCGCGACTCCGCCCTCGGGCAGCAAGGCGCGCGCGATCAGCGAGGTACGGGCGCGGCCACGATCGCGCAAGGTATTCAGAAAGCTGCGCCAATCCGCCTCCGGGGCGAGCTGGGCGTGCACGTCCAGATCGGCGAACAGCGGGGCCAGATAACGGGTCTGGCTGTCGGCGACGTAGACGTCGGCGCGCAGGCCGGCGTTCTCGATGCCCAGCGACATCACCCCCCACGAGGCCAGGGTCATCATCGAGGCCAGACTGCCGCCGAAGGCGCAGCCCTTGTCGTTGATGTGGTGCGCCAGCGGCGCGTGCAGTTGCAGGCGCTGGCCGTCGTAGGCGGCGATGCTGACTTGCATCGCGGCGACCGGCGGCATGGATTGATAGTGCTGATGAAGGCGTTGCAGGGCGGCGTCTGTGCTCATCGATCGAAGACTGCGGTAGCGAGGGGGAATGGGAGCGGGCGGCGCCGCGACGATCCGCGACTGCCGCCGATGCGCGGGCTGTGCGAAGCTGATCGCATGAGCCGCGAGCCGCTGCGACCGCCGCGATGGTACGTGATCTCGTTGCGACCTAGCGACGAGCACGACGACTTGTGCGACATCGTTTCGCAATACGCCGGCGCATTGATTGCGTTGTCGCCGTGGTCGATCCGTACCCAGAACACCGCCGCCTCGCGCGCCGCCTTGGCCGCTGCATTGAACGCGGCGCATGTGCTGGTCACCAGCCCGAACGCAGTGCGCGCGTTGCGCGATCTGCATGCGCACGATCGGCGCGGCGCGCACACCTTGCCGACAGTGCCCGCAGCGGGACAACGCTGGTATGCGGTCGGCGCCGCCACCGCGGCGGCGTTGCGCGAGTTCGGCATCGCCGATGCGCTCTGGCCCGAACGCATGGACAGCGAAGGTTTGCTCGCGTTGTCGCAACTGCAATCGTTGCAGGACACGATGGTCGGTTTGCTGACCGCACCGGGCGGGCGCGGTGTGCTGGAGCCGGCGTTGCGCGCGCGCGGCGCGCAGGTGTTGCGCGCGGATATTTATCTGCGCGAACCGGCGACGCTTGCGCGTCATCAAATCGAACGTTTGATCGCGCTCGATGCGCCCGCGGTGCTGGCGCTGTCCAGCGGCGAAGCCTTGCAACGGGTGTTGGCGCAATTGCCGGCGCAGGCGATCGAGCGCTTGCGCGGCGCGCGGGTGAGCGCGGCCAGCCAGCGCCTGGCCGAGCTGGCGCGCGCATCGGGTTTCGCCGATGTCGCGGTCGCCGCCGGCCCGAGCGCGGCGCAATTGCTGGCCGGTTACGGCGAACGCTTCGGCGCGCCGGGCCGGGACTGAGCCGGCGACGGCGGATCGGCGGTCGCGGGCCGCCCCCGGCCGGCGCGATCGCCAACCGCGTCAAGGCAGTCTTGATGCCCGCATCCGGTAGCATGACCGGGCCATGAGCGAGCCTTTCGAATCCCTGCCACCGAACTCCATGTCCACTCCCCCGACCGCCACCCCCGCCCCGCGCCGCGGCTCCAACGCCTGGCTGTGGCTGCTGATCCTGGTGCTGATCGCCGCCGCCGGCGGCTGGTTCGGCTGGCGCCAGTGGCAGCAGCGCCAAACCCTGGAGCGCGAAGCCGCCGCCGACGCCGATCAACGCCTGGAGGCGCTGGATCAGCGGCTGAGCACCCTGCGCACCACCCAGGAAGCGCAGAACCGCCGGATCGTCCAGGCCGACAGCACCAACCGCGTGCTGCGCGACGAATTGCACGGCATCGGCCAGCGCGCGGCGCTGATCGAGGACAGCGTGTCCAAACTCGCCGATCCCGACCGCCACGGCGCCCAGGCCATGCGCCTGGACGAAACCGAATTGCTGCTGACCCTGGGCCAGCAACGCCTGCTGATCGCCGGCGACCTGGAAGGCGCGCGCCGCGCCTACGCGCTGGCCGGCGGCGCGCTCGACGGCGTCGACGACCCGGCCTATCTGAGCCTGCGCCAGACCCTGCTGCAGGAAACCGCCGCGCTCAAGGAACTGGGGATCGAACCGCGGATGCAGGCGATGGCCAAACTCGACGCGCTGGCGCAAACGCTGAGCCTGCCGGAAGAAACCGCCAAGCGCGCCGCGCCGGCGCCGACGCCGTGGTGGCAGCGCGCGTTCGGCAACTTGATCGAAACCCAGCCGGTGGATCGCACCGTCGCCTCGCACCCCAGCGACCGCGCCGCCGCGCTGGCCGGATTGCAGCTGGAAATCTCGCTCGCTCGCGCCGCAGCCGAACGCCGCGACGTCCAGGGTTACCGGATCGCGCTCAAGCGCGCCGAGCGCTGGGTGCAGCGCTTGTCGGCGCCGTCGGCCGCGCAGGACCGGCAACTGGCCGCGCTGCGCGAAATGGCGGCGCTGCCGCTTTCACTCACGGTTCCGACCCTCGGCACCACACTGCAGCAGTTGCGTCAGCTGCGCACCGCCCATTGATCGCTGGATCGATCGGGCCATGTCTATGCGCGTTGACCGGGCCTAAGGAGGCGCCGCGATGAATCTGTTCCGCAATCTGTTGTTCTGGATCGTGCTGGCGCTGGTCGGCGCCTTGGTCGCGCAACTGTTGGTGCAGGATCCGGGCAAGGTGGTGGTGACCTACGGCGGGGTCAATTATCTGACCAACGTGCCCAAGGCGCTGCTGATGCTGATCGGCGCGCTGCTGGCGCTGTGGCTGGTGTGGAAGGTGTTGAGCCTGCCGTTCGTGGCGATGCGCCGGCATCGCAAGAAGCAAGCGCGGGCGCGTTTGATCGACGGCCTGGACGCGTTGCATC
>NZ_JBAMDI010000224.1:0-9550 GCF_036961695.1 Pseudomonas sp. CGJS7
CGGTGCCGGCGAAGTTATAGGTGGCGCCGCGGATGGTCGTGCTGGCTGTGCCCACTGCGGCGGCGGTCGTCGAGCCGCTGCCCAGCGCGACGCTGCGCGCGATGTTGGCTGAAGCCCCGTCGCCGAGTGCCACAGCGCCGGCGGCGCCGGCCGAGCTGGCGCTGCCGAGCGCGATTGCACCTTGCCCGGTCGCGGCATTGGCGTTGCCCAGGGCGATCGCGCCCTGGCCGTTGGCGTTATTCGCGTTACCTTGGGCAATCGCGCCTTGACCATTGGCGGTATTGTCCGCGCCGAGCGCGACCGCGCCG
Source organism: Pseudomonas sp. CGJS7 (assembly GCF_036961695.1). Taxonomy (NCBI): domain Bacteria; kingdom Pseudomonadati; phylum Pseudomonadota; class Gammaproteobacteria; order Pseudomonadales; family Pseudomonadaceae; genus Pseudomonas; species Pseudomonas sp. CGJS7. The sequence goes on from NZ_JBAMDI010000224.1 coordinate 309, forward strand.
GTGCCAATTGCACTGTTCGGATCACCGATGGCGACCGCGCCGTTGCCAGTGGCGGTCTGACCGCGGCCGATAGCGACCGCGCCGCCGGCGGCGGTACCGCCGTTGGCCGTGGTTCCGGTCGAACCTATGGCGACATTGCGACCAGTGGCGCCCGAAACTACACCATCGCCCTGAGCGATGCCAAAGGCTCCGTTGACGATCGCGCCGCGGCCGAAGGCAATGCCTGACGAGGCCGCAGCGACCACAGATGATTGCGCACCGATTGCAACCGAATCGGTGGCGGCCGCGTTCGCGCCCGCTGTTGCATTAGCGCCCACCGCAACAGCGCCCGTGCCTCCGGCACTAGCTCTGCGACCGCCGGCGAAGCCGTAAGAGCCGGCGACGGCGGCGTCGCCCTGGGCAATGCCGTAGGTACCGGTTACGGACGAACCACGTCCGACGGCTATACCGGATACGCTCGATGCGGTGACTGATGACAGCCCGCCAACCGCAATCGAGTTCGCACCAGCGGCGCTAGCACCACCACTGATTGCGGCGTCGTCGTTACTTCCCAACGCCAATGCACCTGCACCCGCTGCATTCGCCTGTCGGCCCAACGCCGTAGCATTAAGCCCACTCGCACGACTGTTGGTGCCCACAGCTGATGCCCCATCATTAGTCGCCCGTGCATCATTGCCGAGTGCTGTCGCGCGAAGGCCATCAGCGGTCGAAAGATAGCCAAAAGCGGAGGAATTACCACCAAGTGCTTTCGAGGTGTCGCCGAACGCGGTCGCTGCCACGTCTCCGGCTTGCGCATTCGTGCCACATGCGAAAGAGTTCGCCCCCCCCAAGATGGCACCGCCGTTGTCATCATCCACGACACCGTTGTAAAGATCGCACCTGCGTTGAGCATGAGCAGTAGATGCCGCAACCAAGGAGATCATTACAACGATCGGTGCAAGGCCTGCGGATGTGCGCCGCGATGTCTTCTTGCCCCCTCGGGCGAGTTCCGAAGCCACTACCCAGGTACCTAGCGCAGCGCTCCAGACTTTGCAGTAAATGAAGTTCATCGGTCATTCCCCTTTCGCCGTTCAGGCGAATCGACAGCAAGTAAATGAATACCGATCGCCGACCGATATCCGCCCACGGTTAAATACGTCCGGTGCAGGACAAACCGTTTCATGAGGGGCACTACCGTCCACTTATGAGGACATAAGCTGATGCGGTCGCATATGTATCTAGCATGGCGATCAAATCGCAGCAGCGCTCAGATAGCGGCGACGGTCTTGCCCTACACAATTCAGGCTAAGAGTTAGCCGGCTACTACGCTTGTGAGGAGATATCTTTTTTTCTTCATTTCGTTGCCTATATCCGTCGGCCTAAGCGATTGCATTGAGCAAGGGCTGGCCCCGCCCCTGATCCTTAGGCATCTTTCTTTTAATTCAATGCTTTATGGCACACATGTCAAAGCAAATAAGGCACACAAAAGTGTGATCTTTGACGTCATTTTTGACGAAATGATAAAAAAAAGATCGGTAGCCGCTAGCGTCCGAAGTAGCCAAAGAGTGCAATCAACGCAATAGGCGCATCAGCAGACCGACTCACAACATGTCCCGCCGACATCGATGCCAGCGCGAGACTTATTTCATCCGACCGATGCCCGCCTACGCCGTCTCACATGATGACTGGACGGGCTGCTTTAGGAATATGAGGCCGCAATGACCGAGAGCGAATTCGAAACTTTTATGGGGTCGCTGCGAACTCCGGGAACCCCGCACATTTCACCCAAACTAGTGATTAAAGCACTGGGCATCCGGGCAAAAGATTTGACTGCCATTTCCAATCCTAACGGCAACGCCATCATTCGCGGACATCAAGCCACGGCCAGAATGCAGCGATGCCTGCTCAATCTCGCACGAATTTTTTCGGCGGCACGCGCTTACCATAGCAGTCCAGAGCAGATGGTGTTTTGGTTTATGAACTGCCCGCTGCCGCAGTTCTATTACCGCACCGCCTTCGAAATATATGCAGCCTCTCGTACAGAGGAACTGTTATCGCTATTAACCGTTAATCCGCACGCAGCGTGCGGCGCGGCTACAGCGTGAGCTTGCTGCAGCCATCCGCATCAAGAGCCCTATCGAGTCCGCGAATTCAACTATTCGGCCGTGACAAGTCCCGATGGATCAGGCCTACGTCCATCCCGCTGCAGCCAGTCCAGCCCCGCCCCGCGCATGCCCGTACGAGCGACTAAGGCGCGGTGCTCGGCCACACCGCAATCGCCATCCAGTCTCGCAGGGCCAAACAAGTAGTGCGACTCGAGCTCGGTAACCGCGTCCCCTAACGCTTGGGCCCGCCGGTGCAACCGGTTAGCGAGATCAGCGGCAGCGGCCTGGCCATGCTGGCGAGCGTCGGCTGCGGCTAACAGATCCAGCCGGCTGACTATGCTCCAGATATTGCCCGGAACTACGCGCCGCGCTTCGGCTGCGAGGCGACGACTGGTCTGCCAGTCGCCACGAGCCGCCGCATTCTCCGCTTGCCCGGTCAGCACCGTAGCAATGGATAGGGTATAGCCGGCGGCGCGTAGCGGCGCGAGTACTTCGGCGTAAATATGTTCAGAACGATCGATCTCGCCTAGGCGCGTGGCGATGCGCGCCACATCGATAGCGTTGAGCCAGCGATCAGGGGCCATGCGGGCCATTGATGCCTGAGCTTGGTCGAGTAGAGTCTTCGCCTGCAAATGATCACCGGCTAATAGTTCCATGGTGCTCGCGACTGACGGCGCGTAGAACCGCGCTGTCCAGCGCTCGCCTTGTCGACAATGTTCCAGCGTCGTGCGTGCCTCATCCATCCGGCCTAAGGCCAGCAACAACTCGGTGCGCACACAGGCAATCTGAATCCGCGATTCGGACTCGTGCTCCCCCGGCAACGGCGGCGGCAAAAGACTCTCGCTTTTCTCTACGATTTCCAGGGCTTTCGGAATATCGCCACGAATAGCGGCCAATGCCGCAGCGTACTGCTCAGTAAACAGGCGGGCAGTGCCACGAAGGTTTAAGCCCCGCTGCTGCTGAACCAAGGCCTCGGCGGTCTGTAGACGCGCGGTCAGAAGCGCGACGTTCAGCAACCGCATATTCACTTCACTCATCAACACTGGATCTCCGGCTGCGGTTGCGATCGCCGCAGCCTGCTGCAAACGGGAGATATACGCTGCAGCGTCACCAGTTAAGGCATTGCGATCAGCACTGTTCAGCAAGATGGAGACTTCGATTCGACGATGGCCGCCACTGTTGGCACGTGCCAGCAGCACGTTTAACTCAGCATCGGTTGCGACTTCGTCCGCTGCGGTCACGCGGGCAAGGTATGACGCATAAAGTTCCCCGGTGGCATCGCCTACTCGCTTATACAATCTCGCCGCCTCATCAAAGGCAGCCCCGGACTTCCGCTCTGGATGCTGATAGCGCTCTGCTATTCCGCGCGAAATCCAAGCACGAGCCTGTTCAGGTGCCCAGCCGTCGCCTGCGTCTCGAGCCAGTTGCTGCGCCTGGATTGCTAAAGCGCGTTGTCGAACTGGGTCACCTAGAAATCCATAAGCTTGTGCTCTTAACAGGCGTTTGCTGATTCGGACGTCGAGCGCCTCGTTGCCGTCGGGACTCTCAGTCAAGTGGCTCAACGCATGTTCGTACTGTCCGTTGAGTATCAGCAGCTCAGCCAGCTTGAGACGATAGCTGACCTTGTCCGGGTGTCGGTCGACTAGAGCCTGATACAAGCGCAAGGCCTTCTCAGTGCCGCCAGGTTGAAGCGCCTGCTGCCGGGCCCGCAGCAATGCAGCGACCTGCGGGGGTGAGTCTTTAAGTAGCTGCGACGCAATCCGGTGTTGTTCTCTGGCTGCGGTGGTCTGACTGAGCTGACTCAGCGCATCAGCTAGCTGCAAGCGCAGCAGGGCGAAGCGGGGCGCGAGCCGACTGATTTGGCTACCGAGCCGGTTTGCGGTCATCCAGTCGCGCCGTTCCAGTGCGATAGCGAACGCTTCGTAGCGTTGGGCAGCCTCGGCGCTCGTCTCTAGCGCCGGCCAGGGGTCTGCATGTTGGGGCTGCAGGCGCGCGAGAATTTGGCGCGAAAGTGAATCAACCAGTGCGGGCATTTCCGCGGGAGTGCCGACTGCACTAATCCGCTCTTCCCTACCGTCCTGAAGCAGCCGGACATGCAACTCCAACTTGTTCGCTCCATTCGCGGCGAGCATCGAGGACAAAAAGACCACATTGCTCGGCGCCGTCGCGGTAGCCACTTCTGCCTCGCGCAGGACGTTCGATTCCGGCAAGCTGTCAAGCTTCCAAGCTAACCATTGTTGCAGTAGCTTGGCCGGCCACGACGAGGTGCTCGCACCGTCCTGCACCATTACCAGCGCAACGGATCCATTGTTCTGTGTCGGCACATGTCTCCACACTGCCAGCGACACCACGACCATAGCGACCAGCGCCAACATCAAACTAATATAACGACGCTGACGAATCGAAGGCGCCGGCACAAGCTCGGCAATCGGAGACGCTGGAGACGCTGACGTTGTCTGCGTCGGCTGCAGTGCAACCGTCGACGGAGCTTCAACCGCATCGATTCCAGCGTTCGACGTCGGCACCCGACTATCTGTCGCTAGAGCAACCTCAGTCGCGGTGGTAGCGGGAATTATCGGAGTCGCTGCGGGATCAGGCATGGCAGTTACAGGCAGCGCGCCCGGTAACTGCTCCAAGCAGCGGATGAGACCAGGCGGTTCGAACACATAGCCTGACTTGGCAACCGTGCAAATCCAAGCCTTTCCTTCTTCACCCAAAGCCTTGCGTAACAACCACACGTTTTGCGAAAGATTAGTCTCCTCGACAACGGTCCCAGCCCACAGCCGGTCGAAAAGCTCCGCCCGCGTATGCAGCGTATGAGGTTCTTTGAGGAATAGGAGCAACAGGTCGAACACCCGCTGCGGTAGCTCCACGCTTCGACCCTCGAACATCAGGCGCCGATAGCGTAAATCTACGATGACATCGGCCAGTTGCAAGTAACGCGTTTCACTGGGCCAGGTCTTAGTCAACGGGCCTCCGAATAATTTCGATGCGCATCAAACATTTAAGATGATTGTGTGCGCAGTCTGTGCGCGCACAGCAATATCATGTGATGCTCGGTATAGTCCCGCAAGTGCTGTCGATCGGCCAGGGCAGCTCGCGAGACCTTTCAGAGCCGAGCTTAGGCGCCGCCCGGCACCGTACACGCACGCCATGCTTTCGTCGTCAATTGAAACGGTCACCTCAGAAGGCATCAAGAATGCTGCGGTCACGACCATCGCCGCAGGCATCCTGATCGCCTGCGTGTGAGTGTGACTATGTTTCGGGACATTCAGATAAGTGCAGCTAGCCTGGGTTGATGGCTCTGTCCTGCCCACGCCGGTGAAGTCTTCACTCCTACGCCTCTATTATAGGACTCAGCATGAGAACTATCGCTGCAACGGCATTTCTGCTTTCGCTGTTCCCCATAGGCGTCATCGCCGCTACTGCGAACGTCATAAACCAAGCTGAGATCAGCATGATCGTTTCCGGCCACGCGCGATTCGGACAAGCCGGAAGGGTCGAAGGAATATCGTTTGATCAAGAAAGCAAAATACCCATTGACGTGAAGGCATTGATCAGAGGGAAGGCTGCGCAGTGGCTAATCGAATCCGAATCCTCATCTAATGCGGGTTTCAATGCGACGCCCGAAAAGGTCGCTCTAACGGCTCGTATCGTAGGACATCGACAGACCAACGGTGATGTCGCAATCCGGATCAAGAGCATTCATTTCGGTCCTTTGAATCCAGGCGTCGAACTCAAATCCGAAAACTTCACCAAGCCGGTGTACCCCAGTGCCCTCGCCAGTACTAACGCGGCGGGCACCGTGTACTTGCTGGCACAGTTGAGCTCGCAGGGCGAAGTTCTCCAAGTCGTCCCGGAGCAAGTAAATCTATACGTGATGGGTGAAGATGCGAGAATGCGAGAAGTTCGCGACCTGTTCGCCTCCTCGGCAGTCCTTGCGGCACAGAGATGGAAGTTCGAAGTGAAGGAGAGCACTAGCGTCGATTCGATCACCGTCCGAATCCCAATCGAATATGTCGCTCCCGGCGGACGTCGGCTCGCATACGGACAATGGGAAACGTATATGCCCGGTCCACGGACAAATGCGCCTTGGCTTCCCTCCATGCAAGAAGGAGCCGATGAAGCCGACACTGTCGCAAGTCACAGCCTGCAGATCATCGGCGAACGCTCGGCCCGACGGCAAATCCTAGGCGAGGGCTGACCCCCGTCTTTTCGGCTCAAAGAATAGAGCTTGCCGCAGGCCGGGAGGATCTGCTTGCCCACTAGATGACTGCGCTGGCGTGTGGTGATGCAGTCTACGCAACTCACTTTTCAATCATTACGAATGCGATCAGCAGTCGTGCAGTTTCAGATTCAAACTTATTTCGATATGGGCACACGCCTTCCACGTCTTCATTATCGCTTTCTGCTTGATCTCAAACCACTGCTGCGCGGAGCTTCAGCGAATTACTGCTGGCGCCACATCGGGCAAGCGATGCACGCCATATGGCAGCGCAAAAGCGTAAGGCAGGCCAGAAGCGGCCTGCCTTACGTTCCAGACAAGTGTGTTTATAGAGATCAGAACTCGATGCTCCAACTGTCAAGCTTGCCGATGTCGTTGGCGTAATTGTCGCGCACCCGCAGCTTCCAGGTGCCGTTGAGGGCCTCGCTCGACAGGTTGAGGGTCGCCGTGCTGCGGACGTCGTCGGCACTGTCGGCGGTGCTGTAGTTCTTGATCAGATAGAGCGAACCGTCCGGCGCGACCAGGTCGACTCGCAGGTCGCCGCGGAAGCTGTGCTGGATCGCAACCGTCACCTTGGCCGCAGTCGGTGCGTTGCCAGTGCGGCCGGTCACCGCGATCGGGCTTTCCACCGTGGTCAGGTCCTTGATCGCATAGTCGGTACCGTTGCTGTACACCTGCGGGCCGCCGGCCGCGGCCACCGTGACCGAAGCGGTCTTGGTGTGGGTGGCGCCGGCGTTGTCGGTGACCGTAAGGCTGACGCTGTAGGTTCCGGCCGCGGCATAGGTGTGGCTGGGGTGGGTGACGGTCGAGGCGGCGCTACCGTCGCCGAAGTTCCAACTGCGCGAGACGATGTTGCCGTCGGCGTCCGCCGAAGCATCGGTGAACGTCGCGGTGAGGCCGGCGACCTGGCTGTTGAAGTTGGCCACCGGGGCGACGTTGCCGCCAGCGCCGCCGCCGATCCGGATCGCTTCGTTGACGGCCGCGTTGGCGTCCAGCAGGCCGGCGCCGCAGCCGCCCGGGCAGTTGGCCGCGGCGATCGCGCGGCTGGAGTCCTTCAACGCCTGCTCGATCTGCGCCGGGGTCAGGGGCCTGGCCACCGCGGACTGCATCAGTGCCGCCACTCCGGCCACGTGCGGCGCGGCCATCGAAGTGCCGCTCATGAAGGTGTAGCCGGCCGCACCCTGTCGCTGCGCTCCGGTATTGCCCAGCGACAGCACGGCCTGCTCGTCGTGCTGGCGGACGCAGGTGCCCTGGGGCGACTGGTCCAGCGCCAGGAAACGGTTCTGCGGGCTGCAGTTCTCGCCGCCCGGCGCGGCGATGTCGAGCAAGGCGCCGTAGTTGGAGTAGAAGGCTCGGTCGCCGTTCTGGTCTGTTGCGGCGACCGCGATCACGTTGTTGCAGTTGGCCGGAGTAAATCGCGACACGTTGAGGTTGGAATTGCCCGCAGCCACGACCACGGTAGCGCCGCGCGCGACGGCGACATCGATCGCCTCCTGGTACGACGGGTCGCAACCGTTCTGGCTCAGTCCGCCCAGGCTCAGGTTGATGATCTCGGCGGGGTTCTGGTTGACGGGAATGCCGTCCACCGGGGCGCCGGCCGCCCATACGATGGCGTCGGCGATGTCGACCGTGGACCCGCCGCACTTGGCCAAGGCCCGCACCGGAACGACGCGCGCGCCGTGCGCCACACCAGCCACGCCGGCGGCGTTGTTGCTGGCCGCAGCGATGGTGCCGGCGACATGGGTGCCGTGCCAGCTGGAGTTGCGGCCGACGCTCAGCGGCCCGCACTCCCCCGCGGCGAACCAGTCGCCTTCGTCATTGGGGTTGTCGTCGCGGCCGTTGCCGTCGCGGGCGCGGGCGGCGTCGGTAACGAAGTCGTAGCCCGGCAGCAGGTTATTGCGGGCATCGAGCTCGGCGTGCGGCGCGATGCCGCTGTCGATGACCGCGACCACGGTGCCAGCACCGGTCGCCCGGTCCCAGGCGGTATTGACCCGCGCGCCATTGGCCGCGGAGTAATGCCACTGTTCGCCGTAGCGAGTGTCGTTGGGCTCCATCGCATGGGTCCACAGCCGGTTGACCCGCACCGACTCGACGTTCGGATCGGCCGCCAGCTGGCGCATCAGCGCCTCGGCGTCGACCCGGTCCAGCGACTGCTCGGCGCGGACGAAGTCGGCGCCGATGCCCAGGCGGCGCACGTGCTTGAGCGCCAGCAGGCGGCCGGCGATCTTGGCCCGCACGCTCTGGCGCAGGGCGGCCGCCACCGCAGCGCTGTCGCGCCGTTGGGCCGAACCGTTGCGGTACTTGACGATGAAGCCATCGTAGCCCTGCGGCGCATCTAAGCCATTCAGATTCACCTGACCCGCAAGTGCGGGGGCGGAAAATGCGGACAACGTGAAGACCGTTGCGACGGCCAAGGCGGTCTTACGTGTCATGTGATGAGTGACAGTGGACATCTAGAAACCCCTCTGAGATCTAATAAATAGCGGCTCCGACACGGAGCCGCGAACCCCGGCGTCATAGGTGCTAACACCCCGCGCGCCCGGTGTCTCAGATCTACAAAGCCGGCTCATATACGGCTATGCAGGAGATATCTTTTTTTATCTTTTCTGACGTGGAATCGATTTCGCCTCTAGGAGCTGCGCGGAGTCTGACGTTATGTCCGCCGACACCCCCGCCCCGCCGCTTGCCGGCGGCCGGAGCCGGGCGTAGCGTCTCCCGAATTCCCCGTGTCGGGTGCCCGCGACGATGAACGCGCTGTCCCAGGCCACGTTGGTCGAGCTCGCCCGCGCCGGCGCCGTGCGCGGCTACACCCTGCACTGCCGCACCGACGGCTACGTCCTGTCGGTGCAGTACGGCCTGCCCGAGGCCGTCTCGACGGCCAAACGCGGCGGCGCCCGCCGCTTCGCCCGCATCGACACCGCCGTCGCCTTGCT
>NZ_JBAMDI010000225.1:0-9288 GCF_036961695.1 Pseudomonas sp. CGJS7
CGCGACCGCGAAAACCCGAATCACCGCGCAACCACCTCCGACCGACGACACACCCCAGCCGCACCAACGCAACGGTCAAACCGCGCTACAACGACAACCGCTCACGCAACTCCCGCGACTGCCGGCGCGACACCTCGATCCGGCTGCCGTCCTTGAGCTCCAGCTCGTAACCGTCGCCCACCGCCAGCTCCACCGACTTCACCGAGCGCAGATTCACCAAGGTGTTGCGATTGGCGCGGAAGAACAGCGCCGGGTCCAGCCGCGACTCCAGCGCGCTCAGGCTGCGCGCCAGCAAGGCGCATTCGTTGCGGAACCACACCCGCGCGTAGTTGCCGTCGACGACGATGCGGTGGACCTCACGCAGAGCCACGAACCAGCACCGCTCGCCGTCGCGCAGAAACACTTGGTCGTCGGCGCCGAGCGGGCCGCGCGCCTCAGCCGGCGCGGTTTCCGCAGGCAGTCGCGCGCGTGCGCGCTGCAGCGCCGCGTCCAGACGCGCGGGCTCGACCGGCTTGACCAGATAGTCCAGCGCATTGGCTTCGAAGGCCTGCACCGCATACTGATCGTAGGCGGTGGTGAACACCACCAGCGGCGCGCTGTCGAGCCCGGCGATCACGTCGAAGCCGCTGCCCGACGGCATCTGTATGTCCAGCAACACCAGATCCGGACGCAGGCGCGCGATCGCTTCCTGCGCCTGCGGCACGTCCTCGGCCTCGCCCAGCACCTCGATCTGCGGCCACTGCGCCAACAAGGTGCGCAGTTCCTGCCGCGCCAGACGGGTGTCGTCGACGATCAACACGCTCAAGGGGCGCTGGCTCATTGCGATATCTCCATCTGCGCCGACACGCGCGCGCCGTGCTGGCGCAGCTCGAACTCGCCCGGCGGCGATGCATGGGCCAGGCGCGTACGCAGATACGCCAGGCCGACCCCGCGGCGCACCGATTCGGCTTCGATCTTGCCCGGATTGGCGACTTCGATCCGCAGCCTGCCACCGTCGCCGCGCACCCGCAGGCTCAGCTCGCCGCCGCCGGGGGTGCGGGCGATGCCGTGCTTGATCGCGTTTTCCACCAACAGTTGCAACGCCATCGGCGGCAGGCGCAGATCCAGCGCGGCCGGATCGATCTCGCGCGTCACCCGCAACCGGCCTTCGTAATGCACCGACTCGACAGCGAGGTAATCGTCCACCACCGCCAACTCCTCGGCCACGCTGACATGCTCGCGTTGGCTGTGGTCGAGCGCGTGGCGCAGGGTCGAAGACAGCCGCGTGACCAGTTCGCGCGCGCGCTCGGTGTCTTCATTGATGAGCGCGCGCAAATTGTTGAGCGCGTTGAACACGAAGTGCGGATTCAGGCGCGCACGCAACGCATCCAACTCGGAGGCGTGACGCAGCGATTCGGCATTGAGGCGGGCGATTTCGCCCTCGCGGTAGCGGCGCATCGCCACGGTCCAGCTCCACAACGCGGTCCACAAGGCCAGGACCATGCCGGTTTGCACCCAATACATCAGCAGCATCGGCGCAGTGAAGCCGGCGGTGTTGTCCGGCTGCAGGTAGACCCAATTCATCTTGGCGGCGAACCACAGCGGGATCACCAGCACGATCTGCGCCAACCCCGCACCGATCACCACGCAGGCGAACAAACGCAGGCCCAGCCGCAACGGCCCCAGTTCGAACCAATGCCGGTCGTCGGCGATCCGGCGCATGACCCGGCCGACCACCCACAACTCGGCCGCCAGCGCGACGGCGATCACCAACGCGCCGGAGGTGATCCGGCCGAACGCCGCCGACATGCTCAGGTTGAACGCGCAGTAGCCCAGCCAGAACAGAGTGTCGATCAAGGCCGAACGGGTCGAGTCTCGCAACATGGGCCGCTTCGAAATCGGTAAAGGAAAGTGCGGTCGCGCCGCCTGCGCGGCGGACGAATCCGCCCGGGAGAACGATGCCGCCACGCCGGCCTCAACCGGCGGGCTTGGCCTGAGCGAGGAAACCGCGCACCTCGCCCTGCAGCCACTTGGGGTCGTCCCACATCAGGAAATGGTAACCGTCCTGGCTCAGTTCGATGCGCACGCCGTCGAGCCTGGCGTAATGCTGCTGGTACATCGCCAAGGTCGAATCGCGGGTGCCGCCGTAGCGCACGCCGGCCGCCCAGCCGGCCAGCACCAAGGTCGGGACTTTCACCTTGTCCAACTGCGGGCGCAGATCGGTGGTCATCATCTCGAACATCGCCTGCGCCGTGGTCGGACGGTCGCTGGCTTCGCCCCACTGGCGCAGCAGCGCCACCTTGTCGTCGTCGTGGGCCATGGTCTGCACCGTGGCGGCGATGCCGCGGCGGTAGTGCGCCTCATCCTGGGTCAGGATCAGCTTGCGGGTGTTCTCGGCCATCGGCCGGATGGTTTCTTCGGTCATGCCCGGCCCGAACAGAGAGCCGAGAAATCCCAGGGTGTCGACGATGATGAGCTTGTCGATCGCCTGCGGCTTGGCCATGCCCATCTTCAAGGCGACGAAACCGCCGAGGCTGTGGCCCATCACCACCGGATGCTTGAGCTTGCGCTGCTCGATGTAGGCCAGCAGTTGATCGCGCATGGCGTCGTTGTAGGCCTCGGTCTTGGCCGCCGGGGCGCCGGCGAGACCCGGAAACTGGACCAGATGGCATTGCACCTTGTCGGCCTGCAGCGCCTGACAGGTCTCGCGCCAAGTCTCGGCAGCGGAATTGAGGCCCGGAATCATCAGCACCGGCCGGCCTTTGCCGACGACTTCGATGCTCAGGTCCTGAAAGCGCTCGCCAGCGGCCTGGGCCGTGCTGGCGGCGAGCAAAGCGGTCAGGGCGAAAACCACGCGGCGCAAGGCGCTCGGGCGACGGTGCTGCGGCATGACGGACTCCTGAAGTGGCGGTATGGCGCCACTTTGCCGGGCCCTCGCGCGGCGCTGGCGGGAATCGTGAGCAGTGGCGGCTGGGGCGGGCGAGCGGTGTTGGGTTGGGACGAACGGTGGCGCTCGTGAGCGACCACGGCCCGCTCAACGCCAGCGCATTAGGGCTCAACCAACCTGCGCACCGCCGCGGCGATCGCCTCGCGCGTCGCCTCAACCGTCAGCACGCCGAGCTTGGCTTCCGGCGAATCCGGCGAGCCGACCCGGCTCAGGGCGATCACCCACAGCAGCATCATCTCCGCGCTGAAGCGCTCGCTGACCACGCCGTCGGCCTGGGCGCGGCGGATGGCTTCGATCTTGTGCGCGGTCGACGCCACCGCCGCGGCCGGCAACGGCTTGCCTTCGAGCTGGTACCACATCGCCAAGCGCATGACGTCGGGATGCGATTGGCAGCGGTCGAACAAACGCACGGCGTAGCCAGGCAGGTCGCGCGCGTCGATCGGCACGCTCTCCACGATCTGCTCGACCAGGCCGTCGATCACGGCATCGCCCAGCGCTTCCTTGCTGCCGAAATAGGCGTAGATCGCCTGCTTGTTGCACTGCGCGGCCGCGGCGATGCGATCGACGCGGGCGCCGGCGATGCCGTAGGCGGCGAATTCGGCGGCGGCGGCTTCAAGCAGGCGCCGGCGGGTGTCTTCGGAGTTTCGGGTGGCCATGGCTGAATTATAACCAACTGGTTGGTTGACAACAGCCCGAAGCCGGCGCAGTCTAAACCAACCAGTTGGTTAGAACCTCGCCCAGCCCGGGCGTCCGCTCCTGGCGGCGGCTTTCGCCTTATCGGATCAGTCATGAACACTCCGCTGTCCCCTCGCCCGTCCAACGGCTTGCTGTCCAACCGCACCGCCCTGGTCACCGGCGCCTCCGCCGGCATCGGCGAAGCCATCGCCCTGCGCCTGGCCGCGCTCGGCGCCACCACCTACGCCGCGGCGCGCCGGACCGAGCGCATGCGCCATCTGCAGGACCACGGCGTGCGCGTGCTGCCGCTGGACCTGACCGATGAGGCCTCGATCCGCGCCTGCGCCGACAGCATCGCCGCCGAGCACGGCGGCATCGACATCCTGGTCAACAACGCCGGATACGGTTCCTACGGTTCGGTCGAGGAAGTGCCGATGGACGACGCGCGCCGGCAGATCGAGGTCAATCTGTTCGGCCTGGCCGCGCTGAGCAAATACGCGATCCCGCACATGCGCGCGCAGCGCTGGGGCAAGATCTTCAACATCACCTCGGTCGGCGGCCTCAGCGCCGCGCCCTACGGCGGCTGGTACCACGCGAGCAAATTCGCGGTCGAAGGCCTGTCGTCTTCATTGCGTCAGGAACTGTCGCCGTTCGGCGTCGACGTGGTGCTGGTGCGGCCGGGCGCGATCAAGACCGAATGGGCCGGGATCGCCGCCGACAGCCTGCTGCGCGTGTCCGGCGACGGTCCGTACGCCAAGGCCGTGCGCCCGCTGCATGCCTTGTTCACCGGCGAGCAGTTGCAAGGCATGGCCGGCACGCCGGACCAGATCGCCGACACCATCGAACAAGCCTTGCGCGCGCGCCGTCCGCGCAGCGCCTACATCGCCCCGCGCGCGGCGCGGACGATGATCGCGATCGGGCGCCTGCTCGGCAGCGATCGATTGCGCGACCGCGCCATGCGCGCGTTCATGCGCTTGCCGGCGACAATGTGAAACCGCCACGACCAGGGATCGCCCAATGAAGATCATGATTTTCGGCGCGACCGGCATGGTCGGCCAAGGCGCGTTGCGCGAAGCGCTGCGCGCGGCCGATGTCGAACAAGTGCTGTGCGTCGGCCGCACGCCGCTGGGCCAAACCGATCCGAAGCTGCGCGAACTGGTGCATGCCGATCTGTTCGACTACCGCGCGGTCGAAGCGCAGCTCAGCGGTTACGACGCCTGCCTGTTCTGTCTGGGCGTGTCGTCCGGCGGCATGAGCGAAGCCGAGTACACCCGCCTCAGCTATGACCTGACCCTGGCCGCGGCGACGACGCTGGCGCGGCTCAATCCGCGGATGCGCTTTGTCTACGTATCCGGCGCCGGCACCGACAGCAGCGAGCAAGGCCGAACGATGTGGGCGCGGGTCAAGGGCCGCACCGAGAACGCGTTGCGGCGGTTGCCGTTCCAGGCGGTGTATCTGTTCCGCCCGGGCGCGATCCAGCCGCTGCACGGTATCGTCTCCAAGACGCCGGCCTACCGCTGGTTGTACTGGGCGACCAAACCCCTGCTCACGCCGCTGCGCAAGCTGATGCCGCGGCAAATCCTGAGCACGGAAAACGTCGGTCTGGCGATGCTCGAACTCTCGCGCTCGCAAACGCCGACGGCGGTGCTGGAAAGCGCCGACATCTACGCGATCGCGCAGCGCTCCGCCGGCGGTTCCGCCCGCGGCTAATCCGCGCGGCGCAACGACCAGAACGGAATGTCGCGGCGCAGTTCGAAACCGTTGCGCAGGTACAACTCGACCGCGCGCGGATTCTCATGGCTGACGTGCAGAAACGGGATCCGGCCGCGCGCGTGGTTGTCGCGGCTCACATGCAGCAGCAAGCGCCGGGCCAGACCGCGACCGAGAAAATCCGGATGCGTGCAGATCGCGCTGAGCTCGGTGTACTCGTCCATGCCCATGCGCTCGCCGGCGATCGCCGCCAGCCGGCCGTCGAGATAGATGCCGAAGTAACGGCCCAGATCCATCGTGCGCGCACGGAAATAGTGCGGATACACCAGTGCGGTCAGCGCCAGCACGTCTTCGCGATGCTCCACGCCCAGCTCGATGATCGCCGCATCGCCATCGCCGTCGCCATCGCCGTCGCCATCGGCGCTCGCCACCGGCGCGCGGCAGATCATCTGCGCCAGATCGGTCAGATGGCGCAACTCCCAACCCGTGCCGAGCGCGGGTTTGCGGCCCAGCAGCAAGGCGGTATCGCCTGCCGGCACCAGCGCGGCCAAGGCCGCATCCACGTCCGCGCCGTCTTCGGCCACGCCGAGAAACGGCGCCACCTGCGCCGGATAGCGCGCGACCGCGCCATCGCCCAGCGCCAGCGCGCGGTGGCGGCTGATCAGGGACTGCCAGATCGGGTTATCGAGTACGCCTTCGCTCATGCCGCTCGCCTGGATGGACCGGCTAAAGGGATGGCGCCGCCCCTGCGGCGAGTCAAGCCGCGGCCGGCATAGACCTTGGTCCTAGTGCCGCCTTCGCCACCGATCTTCCAATCCATCGCGATAAAGAGATATTATCGCCGAACCCACCGTCGCGGCCCCGCCCATGCTGCCCATCAGCTTCGAGTTCTACCCGCCCAAGACCGACGACCAGCGCAGCCAGCTCGATAAAACCGCGGCCAAGCTCAAGTCCTACGCGCCCAGCTACGTCTCGTGCACCTTCGGCGCCGGCGGCTCGACCCTGAGCTACACGCCCGAGACCATCCGCCGCCTGCGCGCCAAGCACCGGCTCGACGCCGCGCCGCATCTGTCCTGCGTCGGCGGCACCCGCACGGAAATCCGCGAGCTGCTGGCGCTGTATCGCGAGATCGGTTGCCGACGCCTGGTCACCTTGCGCGGCGATCTGCCCTCGGGCATGGCCAGCGCCGGCGATTTGCGTTACGCCAACGAACTGGTCGAGTTCATCCGCGCCGAAACCGGCGACCATTTCCATATCGAAGTCGCGGCCTATCCGGAAACCCATCCGCAAGCGCGCGACGCGCACTCGGATCTGGAGAACTTCAAGCGCAAGGTCCGCGCCGGCGCCAACGGCGCGATCACCCAGTACTTCTACAACGCCGACGCGTATTTCCGTTTCGTCGACGACGTGCGCGCGGCCGGCATCGATATTCCGATCGTGCCGGGGATCATGCCGATCTCCAACTTCAGCCAGCTGCGCCGCTTCTCCGACATGTGCGGCGCGGAGATTCCGCGCTGGATCGCCCAACGCATGCAGGCCTACGGCGACGACGGCGACAGCATCCGCGAGTTCGGCGCCGACGTGGTCGCGCAGTTGTGCAGCCGGCTGATCGAAGGCGGCGCGCCGGGCCTGCATTTCTACACGCTCAATCTGAGCAAGCCGACGCTGACGGTGCTGTCGCGCATCGCCTGAAACGGCCGCGCCCGCGCCGCGGCGCGGGCCGAAACGACCGTTCATGTACATTTAAACCGATGCGGTCCGTCACAAAAAATTTGGCCTCCGTCTAGCACCCGCGACGAACTGCTAGAACAGTTCTCAAGTTCCGTTTGCCTTCGGACAATTTCGCTCTTGAGCGGGCCGACGGCGCGGTAGCTCACTTTCTCCAGGATGCATCGCCGCGACGAGCGATGCCCTCGCGACCGCCGTCGCGCGCCCAGGCCACGGGCGCGCGCCGCGCAGCGGTCCTCTTCTGGAGAGTGAGTCTCATGTCCGCACGCAATAAATTGCTGCCGCTGAACTTCGCCATCGCTCTGTCCCTGGGCTTCGCCGGCGCCGCCACGGCTGCCGAGCCGGCCCCGTTGTTCTCCGCGCCCGCCAACGCCGTGTTGCGCAGCGCCAACACCGATACCGCGTTCAAGGCGGTCAAGGCCGACCGCGCCGCGGTCAAGGTCGATCTGGTCCGCGCCGACGCCGCGCAGATCAGCGAAGGCCGCGAAGAGCTGTTGCTCAACCTCGCCCCGGGCGTCAGCCTGAAAGCGCACAAGCTGCAGGCCGAACGCAAGGCCGACGGCGTGGTGATCTGGCAAGGCCTGGTCGGCGATCCCAACACCCAGCTCAAGCGCGTCAACCAATTCACCGGCGCCGAGCTGATCGACAATCCGGAAGAGTCGGCCATCATCGTCCGCCAGGGCGACCAGATGTCCGGCAGCGTGCGCAGCGGCGGCAAGCTGTACCGCATCGATCCGCTCAAGAACGGCGGCCACACCGTCAGCCTGATCGACGAATCCTTGATGCCGGCCGATCATCCCTCGCACGCCTACACCGCCAAGCCGATCGTGCCGTTCCTCAACGATCCCAAGTTCGACGAAGCCGCGGCCAACGCCAAGGCGCCGTCGATCGTGCGGGTGATGGTGGTCTACACCCAGGCCGCCGCCAACTCGGTCGGCAACATCACCACCAAGTCCAACCTGGCGATCACCGAGAGCAACCAGAGCTTCGCCAACAGCGCGGTCAACGTGCGCTTCGAACTGGCCGGCAACTACACCAACAGCTACGTCAGCGCCGGCTTCGACACCGACCTGAGCCGCTTCGCCGGCACCAGCGACGGCTATCTCGACAGCTACCACGCCACCCGCAACACGATCAAAGCCGACGTCAACGTGCTGATCATCACCGATCCAGCGTATTGCGGCCTGGGTTATCTCAACTCCAACGCCGCCAGCGCCTTCAGCGTGGTCGGCGCCAGCTGCATGACCGGCTACTACAGCTTCGCCCACGAGATCGGCCATAACTTCGGCGCGCACCACGATCCCAGCAACGGCAACAACACCGTCTATCCCTACGGCCACGGCTATTGGGGCCCGGGCAACGCCTGGCGCACGATCATGGCGTACAACTGCGGCAGCAACTGCCCGCGCCTGAACTATTGGTCGAACCCGAACATCACCTACAACGGTTCGCCGATGGGCACCGCGGCCAAGAGCAACAACGCGCGGGTGTTGAACGAACGCGCGACGACGGTGGCGGGTTTCCGCAACTGACCTGCCTCTGCCCTTCTCCCGCTAGCGGGAGAAGGTGGTCCGAAGGACCGGATGAGGGCACGCGAAGCACCGAACTACGGCGCAATCCGAGCTGCCCTCACCCCAACCCGCACCCCAG
The DNA here is from genome assembly GCF_036961695.1 of Pseudomonas sp. CGJS7. Taxonomy (NCBI): domain Bacteria; kingdom Pseudomonadati; phylum Pseudomonadota; class Gammaproteobacteria; order Pseudomonadales; family Pseudomonadaceae; genus Pseudomonas; species Pseudomonas sp. CGJS7. The sequence goes on from NZ_JBAMDI010000225.1 coordinate 8,690, forward strand.
CCCGAACGCATAGCGTTCGGGCGTTCGGTGCCGCGCGAGCCAATGGCTCGCAAACGCGGCCCCTCACCCCGCAAGCGGGAGAGGGGCTTTGAACGCCGCGATTTCAGGCATACGCACTGTGCACAAACCGCGACCGGCGCTAGTCTTCGCCGATGCCCGTGCCCGCCCGACTTCGTCTGCTGCTGTTGCTGACCGCCGCCCCCGCCGCGTTGCTGCTGCACTCCAGCCCCGCGCAAGCGCAAATCCGCCGCTGCACCGATGCGCGCGGCAATTCGGTCTACACCGATCGCGACTGCGCCCAGGTCGGCGGCGTCGACCGCCTGCCGCGCGGCGCCGCGCAGGCGCAGAAGCCGGCCTACACCGGCGGTTGCGCGCGCAATCTGCGCGACCTGGTCGGCCAGATCACCAACGCCATCGACGCGCGCGACGGCAACAAGCTCGCCGCGGTCTATCACTGGACCGGCATGTCCGACGACCAGGCCTACTCGGTGATCGAGCGCCTGGACGCGATCGCCCAGCGCCCCTTGCTCGACATCGCGCCGGTGATGGCGAGCACGCCGGTCGCCGCGCCGTCGCCCGCACCGGGCCCGTGGACCACG